>CAZQUK010000085.1:1212-11162 GCA_964596435.1 uncultured Oligoflexia bacterium | reverse complement strand
TCGTGTATTCAATTATATCCAATACTTCGTGCGCTGAGTTGAGAAATGTGGGTTGTATTAGAACAAAGGCCGCACTAATGGACCCAGTTATTCTTACAACTTTTGTGAATAAAGAAAATCTGTTTTCAAAGATGAAAGAAAAAAATGCAATAAAAAGTATTAAAAATAGTGAACCAATAAAAGGGTTCATAAAACTGGCTCTTTATTTGGATTATAATTTATTAAAATTGAAATTAATTTGTGTTGCATAATATTTTTGTGTTGGCCGCCGTTGGTGGAACCAATCAGAATATATTACTCTGGGGGTCAAAAATATATAAAATTAGTAAAAATTAAGTGCAGATAAAAAAATATTTGTGTTGCATAATTCATCGTCTACAAGTTTGTGTTTCAAAAAAAAACAAACTTGTGTATGGCGCTGCGCGCATGATAAGCAAACCGATCTTTGGTTTACTTCAAAGAATAGTCTTTTGCAGAAATTCCGTATTTTTCAAGCTTTCTTAATAGTGTTTTCTTGGGAATATTAGCATGAAGGGCCGTTTGATTAATTCTGCCTTTAAAAGTTTTAAGGGCCTTAATTAAAAACTGCCTTTCGAATTCCTCTTTGTTGCGTTGAAAATCGAGTCTTTCAATATCAAGTGAAAAACCCTTTGTTTCAACGGCACTTTTAACTTCATCATTATCAATATTAATTTCAGTGATGTTGTTTATTACTTCGCCTTTTATTGGACCAGTATTGTGCTTGTTAAAAATGTTATCTGGCAAGCTTGAAAGATTAATGTGCTGACTTGTTTCGATAACAAAAGCATGTTCAATTACGTTTTCAAGTTCACGAATATTTCCTGGCCATGTGTGGGTTTTTAGGGCCTGCATAGCTTCTGGTGTGACGTCTTGAATTGTTTTTGAGTGTCTGTCATTAAATTTATCTATGAAATATGTGGCAAGTATCTCAACATCTTTTTTCCTGTTTCTAAGTGGAGGAAGATGAATTGGAAGAACATTCAGGCGGTAAAAGAGGTCCTCTCTGAATTCGCCGTTTTCAATCATGTCCTCGAGGTTTCTATTGGTTGCCGCTATGATTCTTACGTTTACTTCAACTTCGCGGTTTGAACCCACCGGGGTGAAGCGCTGATCCTGAAGTACGCGCAAAAGTTTTACCTGCATTCCAGGTGTGATGTCGCCAATTTCGTCCAGGAACAGTGTTCCGCCGTCTGCATACTGGAACTTACCAATTTTTCTTGAATCTGCACCAGTGAAGGCTCCTTTTTCGTGACCAAAAAACTCGCTTTCAATAAGAGTTTCGGGAATTGCAGAGCAGTTTACTGTTACAAAAGGATTCTCTTTTCTTGGTGAGTTGTAGTGTAGTGCTTGCGCAACAAGCTCCTTACCTGTACCACTTTCACCTCTGATTATAACGGCCGTATTAACCTGTGAAAGTTTATCAATAACACCAAATATTTTTTTCATTTCAGAACTTTGTCCTACAAAGTCGGTTCCGTTTGGAAGTTTGAAAACCGGGGCCGACATTGAAATATTTCTGACAAGTTTATTGGCCTTCAGTGCCTTATCAACAAGATATGCCAAATTATCTGCCTTAATGGGTTTTTCAAGGTAATTGTAAGCGCCCTGTTTTGTGGCTTCAACTGCATCTGGAATATTTGAATATGCAGTCAGTATGATAACTATTATTGAAGGGTCATGTGCCTTTATTTCTTTTAATGCTTCAATGCCGCTAAGTTTGGGCATTTGAACGTCCAGAAGAACAAGATCATACCCGCCCGCCTGAACCTTGTTAACGCCTTCTTCGCCATTGCATGCCTGGTCAACATGATAGTGATGTTCACAAAGTGCACTTGCAACAGACAGTCTTAAATTAGCATCATCATCAACAACTAGTACTTTATACATCTTTTATCTCCTTTTTTATCTGTTTTTTAAACTTAAACGGTAAAACTTTTGCAAAATTTTCTTTAACAAATTGAGGTGTTGAATCAATATTTTCTTTTTTGGCTTGTGCTTTGGGTGCCAGGTTTTTACCGGGTCCATCAAGGGGCAGAGTAATTGTAAAATTACTTCCTTCTCCTGCCTTGCTGTGAACTTCAACGCTACCGTGGTGAGCCTCAATAAAATATTTTGTTAAATAAAGACCAAGACCTGTTCCGGATACCTTTGTTGTAGTATCATTTTTTGCTCTGTAAAACCTTGTAAATAGTTTTTCAAGTTCTTCCTGGTTCATTCCAATTCCTGGGTCTTTAATTGAAATTTGTATAAAGTTATTTACTTCTTTTGATTCAACAAAAATATTTGATCCTTTTGGGGAATATTTTAAGGCGTTATCAATTAAATTATTTATAACCTTACCAATAAGCACGGGGTCGATTTTTATTGGAAACAAAGGTTCAAGTTTTGTGCTGATTTTAGAGTGTCTGGCTCTTGCCTGCGCCTTGAAATTCTTTACAATTCTTTCAATAAGCTGGTTAATATCCTTGAATTCAAGATTTATGGACATTCTGTTAGACTCGATCTTTGATAATTCAAGAATTCTTGTAATAAAGTGATTAAGTTCTTCTGTTGAATCAATAATATTAGTCAGTGTTTGTTTGTCCCTGTCAAGAAGCCTGTCTGTGGCTTTCCTTAATAAAACCTCTGCAAGTCCCTGAATTCTTGCAACTGGGGTTTTAAGGTCGTGTGTGACCAAAGAAAGAAAATTGTTTTTAAGCTCTTCAACCTGGTGGAAAAGTTCGTTTTCGCGTTGAAATTCCCATCTTTTTTTGTACTCACGGATAAGTCTGTACGGCACAACAAGATAGTAGGTTAGAAAAATTCCAATTAAGGGCTGGCTTTCGAGTATCCATGCGCCCTGAACCTGAAAAAGCAGGTGACTTATTCCCACAAAAAGAACTGCAAGACTAAGGGTTGCAACAACGCCATTAAGCGGGGTTGATGTCAGCACCCACCAAAGGACCAGAGAAATAAGTAAAAATGTTATGGCCCAGTTAATTGATGCAGGAAGAGGGAGAATACCCTGATTGTTTATTATGGAATCCAGAATGTTTGCATGAACAATTAATTTGTAGTGTGTGAACGATTTTTTTGAATAAGGGGTAAGTGTAAAATCTTTTGAGCTTTCACGGTTAAGGGTTCCAACCAGTATTATTTTGTTTTCAAGTTCTTTCCGGCTGATCCTGTTTTCAAGTATGTCAACGGCCGAATAAACCGGGTAAGAGCCATTACTATTTAATAAGGCATCGCTTTCATTTAATGAAGTGTCGCCATGGTAGCGGAAGAAAAAATATTTGGCAGAGATTTCGGGCGTTGTATAGGCACCACGGATTTCAGTGTTTGGGTCCTTGAGGCGCAGTGATTCGGCTAATTTTAAATGAAACGTGGGCTTGCCGTTCATAGAAATTAGTGCGCGCCTTGTGACGTTATCGCCGGCAAAAATATTTCCATCTTTATGTATAAGGGCAATTGAATGGGGTAGATCGTTTAAGGAAAGTGGTGGGATAATTTCGCCGTTAATATTAAAATCTGTTCCAAAAAGAAAAGGAATGCCTTTGTTTTGCAGACGCTTGCCTGTGGCTATAAAATTTTGAAGCTCATCATTTTCAAAAAGTTTAGGATCAAGCTGTTTGACCTGGTTCATATCAATTAAATAACCGATGGCCATGGGGTGTGCAGACTCAAGTTTTTGAATTAACTTATTATGGAAATTAAGAGGGAGAGGAAAAAAATCATTATAGTACTCGGTTGTTTTTGCATCAAATGCAACGAGTGCTATTTGTTTTTCTGCTGTGGGGGCCATTGTGTTTTTAATTCTGAAATCGTACAGCCAGCCTTCAAGGCGCGAAAACTCGAAACTTAAAAGCGCGCGGCTCATTAGTGCCGCTCCAAGAACAATTAGGAGTGGGGTTTTTAGCTCTTTGATTTTGTCGCTTAAGGAACTTGTGAAAATTTCTTCCTTAATGGTTCTTAAGAGCTTTTTCATTTGCTACTACACCTCGCTTTAACTTCCACTTCGGGCACACTATATGTATGTATGACTAATAACTCAATTATCAGCTGCCACTTTTAAGCCCGTTTTAGGCTTTGATATACTATAAGAGCAAGCTTTGTGCCTAGGTGGTGACCTTTTGATACCATACACAACCCCTTGATTGTAAAGAAAAAAATATATAGGCCTTGTTTTAGGTGTAGTCATGAAGTGTTTAAGATTCTGACATCTGTGAATGAATGATTCAAAAAAAGGGGGCTGACCAGGCCGGCCCATGCAGCGGATACGGTGGGACGATGTGAGTGAGTGTGTGTGGGGTATCTTACAAGTTATTGATCACAAAGCAGATAATTTATCTGGAACCCACGTGTAATGAAGAGCGTTCAAAAAAAGCCTTGTTTGGTTTTTTTGCTCTATAACCCCAAGTTAACACTAGCCTCCTTAAGCGAGACATTAGAGGTATCAAGCATTTTATAAATTTCCTCTTTTTGTGTGCTTGGAATACTGGTTTCAGCCGCCATTGTTTCTAAAATTGCAGATGCGGCAATTAGAGCCATTCCTGAAAAAGCCAGTTTTTTAATGTCTGACATTTCAAGCTCGGGATTTTCAGTTTGAAGTTTATCGGACACGTTAATAAGGTTATCTGTGCACATTTTTTGTTCCGGTGTGATAAATCCTTCTTTGAGCATAAGTTTCGTTAAATCAATATTTAGTTTGCCGTCGTCAAACTTATTTTTAATGGACGCACTAATAATTTCATTTTCAACCGCGGATTTCAAAATGCGGCCTTCGTCTGTGTTTAATCCAAAAAAATCGGCATAAGTTTTAATGTTGTTTTCAAGTGCGGCACTAAACTGGTTGTCGTAACCTAAAAGGGTTTGCATTTTTTGAGAGTGAACACCGTCGTCGGAGATATTTAAGTGTAAGTACCCAAAAGAAAGTGAACTTAAAGACAGCGTAACGCTTATACCGTAAAACCATTTTTTGCCCTCACCAGAGGATAAAAACTTCATAGCGCCCCAAACAGGGAGTATAACTTTTTCATAGGATTTTTTTGCGGTTTGTGAAGACCACGCGGCAACGGTTTCAAGACCCAATGTTTTAGAACTGTTTGTAAAAGAGTTACCGGTTGTGGTTGAACTTTTGACTATTTGGTTTAGAAGATTTTGAATTGATGAAATTTTATCTGGAAGGCCAGGTATTTCTGCGCCGGCTGTTACACCAAAAATTCCAGCTAGTGCGGGTAAGTTCTGCCACTCATTTGTCATAGCCTGGTATTTTGCCAAAACTTTCTCAGAAACTTTTGTTGTTTTGTCTAATGTGATCTGAATTTCTGCGGCCTTAATTATTTGTTTAACAGTTTCAATTTGCAGCGGGAAAAGAGAAGCTTTTGTTGCAAGCGCAAGCTCCGTGTCCGCTATTGTCGCTGCTGGTATTAGAGCAATTAAAATTAATGACAGGATTTTTTTCATTTAGTTCTCCCTCTTAAAATTTTTGATAAATACTTGTGATTGTTTACTTTGCGTTGCGCGGTCTGTCAAGAAGTGGGGGATACAGTAATTGGGGTGAAGCCTAGTGCGAGTTGCCTGTGTTGTTTGATGAGAGTCGGGAGACCGGGTGGGGTAATGTGTAGCGTGCGCAATTAGTTGATCCGGCTGGTTTGGTGTTGCGCGTTAATTTAATAACATCCTGTTTTTATTCATTATGTAATATTGTCTCGGTAATCGATAGCGGCGGTTGGGGTTCACATGTTGCTCTTTCTGGTTCCTGACCCTCAATGTAAGAATCGATTGTTATTTGGGCCTCAGGGCAACCTGGAAGAGCAAGCTCACCTGTGTTTTTATCAATTTGCAAACTGACAAGCGACGGGTTTGTTGGGAAGGGTTCAAGTGGGGCGTTTCCGTGTAACTCTTTCATAAAATTTATCCATATATGGAGCGCATAACTCGCACCAGTTAGGTTTGCTTTATGGAGCTCATCATCACTTGGGGTTTGGTCAAAACCTGTCCATACTACCGTTGTTAACTTTGGTGTGAAACCTGCAAACCAACTGTCCTTGTGGTCGTTTGTTGTTCCAGTTTTGCCCGCAGCAGGCGTGTTCCAGCCCAAAAGTGCAGAGCTTTTTGCTGTACCATAAATAAAAACATCCTTTAGCATTTCAATTAATTGGTCATTAACGGCAGAATCCACAACAAGCTGACTTTTGTTTTCAAATCTTGCATACGGTGTGCCATCATCTGTTGTAATTGCCCTGATGACGGTTAGTTCGTTTTGCTCACCATGATTTGCAATTGTTGCGTAGGCTTTGATAAGCTCTACAGGTGAAAGCTCAGCCGCTCCAAGAAATAGCGAGGGGACTTTTGGCAAATCATTTGGGAGTCCGAGTCTTTTTGCAAGTTCAAGTACGTTTTCAAGTCCAACTTGTGTTCCAAGTTTTGCTGTTGCAACGTTAATTGAATACGCAAGAGCCTCACGTAACGTTATCCACCCTCTGTAATCTTCTTTGTAGTTTTCGGGTGTCCAGGTTCTTCTGCTTCTGTCATAAATTAGTTTCCACGGAGCATCTTCTATAGGATAAGCCGGACCGTACACAATGCCCGAGGCGTCCTTGCCTTGCTCAAGTGCCGCAAGAAACACGAAAGGTTTAAATGTTGAACCCACCTGCCTTTTTGTATTTAAAATCCTATTGAAGTTTGATTTACTGTAGTCTCTACCGCCGATTAAGGATCTAATTAAGCCTGTTTTTTGATCAACGGCAACCAGCGCTCCTTCAAGACTGTCTGCTTGGACTCCGTGCGATTTTTCAAGAAGTGACAGTCCTTGAAAAACTGCTTCTTGTGCTTTTTCGTTTAGAATGGTGTCAAGAGATGTGTAAATTCTGAAACCTTTTTCGGCAATTTCAGATTCAGAAAGTCTGTCTTTTAATAACCTTATCAGTTCCGCTTTTACAAAATCTGTAAAATATGGTGCCTTTTTCGTAGATTTCGTTGGAGGAATAAACTGCGGGATAAAGTTATGTGCCTCTTTTGCCTCACTCTCGCTTATTACTCCAATTTCAACCATTTTTTCTAAAACAGTTTCTCGTCTTTTAAGCGTTCTCTCCAGGTGCCTGTATGGTGAATAATAACCAGGTCCACGAATGAGCCCTATCATAAGAGTTATTTCACCCAAGTTTAGCTCATCCATGGGTTTTCCAAAAAAATATTTTGCACCTTCATTAACGCCGTGAACTTCAAGGTTTCCAATTTGTCCCAAGTATACTTCGTTCAGATAGTGTTCCAAGATTTTTTGTTTTGAAAATCGAAGTTCAAGGATCATGGATAAAAATATTTCATTTATTTTTTGAAACAGATTTTTTGTTCGTCTTACCATCAGGTTTTTTATTAGCTGCTGGGTGATTGTGCTCCCGCCTTGTGCAAAAGAAAGTGTTCGCAGGTTTATTAGGAGCGCCCTTGCTATTCCCCTTGGGTCAAATCCGTGGTGGTTAAGATAATTCTGGTCCTCAATTGCAATAACTGCTTTCCAGATATTTGAAGGGATTTGCTCAAAGGCTGTAAATTTTCTTATTCGGCCCGATTCTTCAGAATCATCTCTTGAAAGTGTTGCAACATGCTCCGGTTCAAGAAAAAGTTCGTTAATTTCTGAAACGTTGTTATCTGTAATTATCTGAATGGATTTTAAAAACCCCTCTGGGTCTGTGGAATCAAATTGGAGAATAATTTGCTGATTTTGGGCAAGCCATGTTGGGTGATTGGGGGGGATGAGGCTGTGGGGGTATCTGATCGGGTGCATTACAAAAGATAAATTTAAATCGCTCATAGGTTTAATTTTATAACCAAGGCTCCTTAGGCGATTTGTCACCAATCCCTTGTCCTGATTCAGCGTTATTAAACTAACATCGGAATAAATCCAGGTTGGCAGAGTTTCCTCTGGGTTAATAAACGATTCTTCGAGCTGAATGTATAATCTGAAAAGATTCAGAATATAGAAAAATAACATGCAGAAAATAAGAAAAATAAAAATGAAGCGGGGCTTCCTAAACCATTTTTTTGCTATCTGTGTGTTTGGTTCCATTTTTGTTTTTTCTTGTCTGGCCCACAAAAAAAACTAATACTTATTGCGGCGCACAACCCTTTCTCTTCTTGACTCAAGTGCTATTGATCAATAAAACTCCTGTTATTAATAAAGGTATATAAAATAAGTTAACTTATCTAATACATTGGGTTACGTCTATAAAGTTAACTATACATAAACCTTACAAAAAAAGCAGGGGGCTTTTAGTGTTACAATATTTTCACAATAAGAAATCAAGATTTCTTAATACAAAAAGAATATCATTAGAAAGTTTGTTTGAGTGTAATATTTTTATGCAAAAAAATAAGAGTTTATTTTTAGTTTTTTTAGCAAGCATTTTGTGTGTTTGTTCAGCTGGTGTTAGCGCACTTGAGCTTGATTGGGGTGGGCAGTTTAGATCAGAGGCACACTGGATCCAAAATTACACAATGGATGTCGGCGCCACTACTCCCGATACTGTCAGGGCCGCTGCTGGCGGGTACTATGTACCACCAGGGGGGGGACCGAATGCACATTTCCAGAGTTTATTTTTAAAACTTTATCCAAAAATAATTGTAAACGACAATATATATTTAAAATCTGAGTGGTGGGTTGGTGATCCCATTTTTGGTTTCTACGGAAGTGGAGCTCCATATACTGCTGATGGAAGACAGTATTATTCAACTCAGTCACGTGGATCAACAATTACTGGTCAACGGTACTGGGCAGAGTTTTTAAGTGACGTTGGAACCGTTCAAATTGGTAGGGCTCCTTTAGATTGGGGTCTTGGCGTTGTTTGGAGCAGTGGTGAAGGAACCTGGTCACGCTATCCTTCTACTGGCGATGTGATTCGTCTGCTTTCAAAATTTGGGGCTTTTATTTTTTCTCCAACGATTGTTAAGTATTCAACCGGTAACACAATTGGCGGAGCTTACGACACAACAAACTTTACAAACGTTGCAGGTCACGAACGCGTTTCAGACTACTCTTTGGCCATGACCTATGAAGACGTTGATGAGGATTTTAAGTTTGGTGTAAATTTTATTAAACGTTTAGCCGGTGCGGCTCAAGGCGCAGGATCGGGTTATTTAGGGGTAAATGGCCGGCCGGTTGGTCTAAACTATAATACCTGGGACCTTTTCCTGAATAAAATAATTGGACCTGTTTCTCTGGGGCTTGAAGCACCAATTTCAGGCGGAGATATTGGCGGTATCAAATATAGTTCGTATGCGCTTGCTTTTGAAAGTAAATGGAGAATTACGGATTCTTGGGATCTGGATATGCAGGCAGGAAGGGCGCCTGGACAGGTTAACGGTGAATCGCTGAATCCTTCAAGTTATAAGGCCTTCTATTTTCATCCAGACTACAGACTCGGCTTGATAATGTTTAATTATCAGTTGGCAAATTTTAGGGGTCCAAATACTCAAAACACAGCATCCACGCTGGGAAACGCACTGCTTTCCCCGTTTGATAATCCGATAACAAACGCAAACTACGTTACGATTATGGGGCGATATAAAGTTGGAAAATGGGGCTTTAGGTTAAAATGGATATATGCAAAAGCAGATGTGACAGCCAAACAAAGTTGGTGGTTTTTTAATTCATGGAACAGGCGCTTTTACCAGGCCGCACTTGATCAGTCATCAAACTCTCTTGGGTGGGAGGCTGATGGTGGTTTGACCTTTAACTGGGACGATTATTTTCAGTTTCATTGGGATTTCGGTTGGTATTTTCCCGGTAAGTATTATGAGTTTTCAAACACAACCTTGCGTGACAATCCAGCCGCAAGTGTGTTTGCTATGCTTTTTAGGGTGGGTGTAAACTTTTAATCTAAGTTTAGTGTTTGCACGGTATTTAAAACTTTTATTTCTTAAGTTATTATTTGTGGCATAAAATTTTTTGT
>CAZQUK010000085.1:0-1202 GCA_964596435.1 uncultured Oligoflexia bacterium | reverse complement strand
AAAAACAAAGAAACAGGCGCAAAGGAAAGTAAAGAAATAAAGTTTTTTAAGTTTGCCGGAATTCAGTTTGCTGTTTTATTTTTTATTTCTGTCACGTTTGTCTTTTTGGCATTTGTCTGGAACAAAGAAATAAATAACTTTAACTTGTTTTTTGTTTTATCCGCATTGCTTTTGGTAATGTTTGGGATCTGCTTTTTTGTTTTGTATAAGTTTTTTGTTAAGGATGGGGTTGGGTATGAAGAGCTCAGAAAAATTGATAAACTAAAATCGGATTTTGTGTCGAATGTTTCGCATGAGCTTAGAACACCCTTAACGGCTATTCGCGGATATGGAAAACTTTTGCTTTCAGGTGATGCCGGTCAGGTAAACAGTACTCAAAAAGAATTTTTGGAAATAATAAATTCTAATTCTGTCAGGTTAACAAACCTTATTAATAATGTTCTGGATGTAGATAAACTTGAAAACGGAAAAATAGTTTTAGATAAAACCCCGCACGATATTGGTGAAATTATTGATGAGTGTCTCGATACTTTTAGTGTCGTGGCAAAACAACAGGGCCTTTGGCTAAAGTGTGTTCTGCCGGATGAAAAAATAATGGTTCTTGGTGATAGGGACCGGTTGATTCAGGTTTTTATGAATCTTATTTCCAATGCAATTAAGTACACCAAAAAAGGTTATGTTCATGTGGATGTGGAATTGAAAAATAATTTTGTGGCCATTAGTGTGGCTGATTCTGGGGTTGGTGTTACTGATGAGGAAAAGGAAAATTTATTTGTAAAATTTTATAGAACTGAATCTGCAAAAGAGTTAAACGAGAACGGAACTGGTCTGGGCCTTGTAATAGTAAAAGAACTGATTGAGGCATTTGGTGGCAGTATTTCGGTGACTAGTAGTGTTGGGAAAGGTAGTGAGTTTGTAGTCGTTCTGCCTCTTCATGATGTTTTGAGCTTGCAAAAAAAACATGAGGTGGTGACGGCGCATGATGCCGCTCAAGTGGGTGGTGAATATAGTTCGGCCGTAGCTTTTAATAATAATCTTGAAAAAGAAAAAATTAAAAACTGTATTATTAAGGACACAGAAAGGGTAACGGTTTCCAGGTTTGAAAAAGTGTTTTGGCTTATTTGTAATGATCCGGATAGTGCGGCAAATATTGAGTGCATGGTTACTGATTATTTTTCTAAAAAAGCTGAAAAAATAAAAAT
>CAZQUK010000084.1:0-11166 GCA_964596435.1 uncultured Oligoflexia bacterium | reverse complement strand
ACGCTTTCCCAACCTGCGATTACGCAGGCGGTGGCAACCTACGCTTTCCCAACCTGCGATTACGCAGGAGGCGGCAGCCCACAAATTCCATACCCGCGGCGCAGGAGGAGTGGCAAACTCACGCACCAGAAAGTGCGACAACCTCACCAACTAATAAAGTGCGGCAGCCCACAAATTTCATACTCGCGGCGCAGGAGGAGCAGAGCTTGCGGCATCTATTGGTGCAATATCAGCAGATCATTTACTAAAAATTTCAGATGCAGGAATTAGCGCACTTGCAGGCGCACAAACTGTGGGCGTAGTGCTTTCGGGAACTGCTTATACCAATTCCAAAAAATAAATGTGCAGTTATTGAGCGCAACTATTGGAATATTAGATGAAAATATTAGGACAAAAGCATAATTTATTTTCGTAATTGGTATTATTATCTTAAAGCACAATACGCGCCTGTGCGCAAAATGATAGATGCAAGTGTTACTATAATGCAGCAAGCCTAGGAAACTTTGCGTTATCACATTGATCAATCACTGATGGGTTTTTTATTTACACAGGTGCAATCAACATCCGCCTCAGCGTTATACACTCGCTGACAGACCAGTTTAGGGGCGGACAAAAATCACCTCAACATCCATATAGTTAGGCGGATTCCCGATGGTTCTAATTCTTTGAATCTTTCCAAAACCATTTTCTTTGGACATTCGGCCACTCCAGGTACCCCAGACGGCATCCTCGTCTGAAAACCCCATAGCTTTTAAGGCATTAAAGTGCTCAAGATTATCGCCATAGGACCACTTACTTTTTATGCGCTGGGTCCTATCTCCAAAATGATTAACGATATTTCTGTAATGCTCCTTAGCCTTTAACACTTTTGAACGGGTTCCATTTTCAAGCTTTGTTCTTAGCGTAATATCTAGATCACCCGCGTACAGATCCGCCATTATCTGAAAGCGTTTATTTGCAGGGTCAATAGCCACATAAGAACTATCTGTTTTTTGAACTATGGGTGCGGAAACAAACTGCGTTTGGCTATATCTTAACGCACCAGTTAAACAGCCATTAACACTTACTTCCGAAGAATAACCACTAATCGGCACCAAGAAAGTTAGAAGCGCCAATAACGTATTTTTTAGGAACACTTTACGCACCATACTTATTTGTCGGACTAATCTAGAATATGGTTATATAAATCAGTAAGTCTATTGTCAGAATTTGCACTGACAAATGCCGGCACCAATACACACACGTGCAGTCTTGAAAAGTTTAAGAGGCGTACATTTCGTCAATAATTCCTTTATAATTACTCTCAATTACATGGCGTTTCATTTTCATTGTTGGCGTAATTTCCTCGCGATCAAGTGCAAACTCGTTTGCAAGAACCTTAAAGCGCTTGATCTGCTCATATCGGGCAAGAGTACCGTTAACCTTATCCACCTCTGACTGAATATTTGTGATAATGTTTGAATCAACAATCAAATCACCCTTAATTGAGCCATTACCTTTTGCCTTAATTGCAGCAAGGATGTCTTCTGATGGAACAATAAGGGCCGTAAAAAAGTTCCTGCCATCCCCCACCATACAAACCTGTGCAATATTTTTTGACTGCTTAAGTTCTTCCTCTATTGGAAGTGGTGCGGTCATTTTCCCGCCTGAGGTTTTTAATACCTCTTTTTTGCGTCCTCTCACTCTAAGATACCCGTCTTTTGTAAGCTCCCCTATATCGCCGGAATGTAACCAGCCGTCTTTATCAATGGCATCTTTTGTTGCCTTATCGTTTTTGTAGTAGCCAACAAAAACGTTTCCACCACGGGTTAAAATCTCGCCATCGTCGGCAATTTTCATTTCAGTGTCAGGAAAAGGAACACCAACAACACCGGCCATATCCTTACCGGGTGTAGTAAGGCATATCATGCCTGTGGATTCCGTTTGCCCAAGGTCATCGTAAATATAAATTCCTAAAGAACGAAACCACCTAACAATAACGGGCGAAAGAGCCGCGGCACCCGATGCCGTAATTTGAACATCACCCATGCCTATGGCTTTTTTTACTTTTGAAATTACAAGTTTATTTGCAAGCTTAAATTGCATACCAGTTAGAATACCAGGGGTTTTTCCATTAAGCTTTGCTTGTGCCACCTTTGCGCCAACTCCAAGTGCCCAGTTGGCAAGATTTTTTCTGATCTTTGGAGCAGATTCAATTTTTGCACTCACACCGGTCATTAGTTTTTCCCACACGCGAGGAACCGCAAGTAAACACTTGGGCTGAACCTCAACAAGTTCCGCGGGAAGTTTTTCAATGTTCGTACAAAAATGCACACACCAGCGCTCAATAATCGCGACCCCAATGTTTTGAAGTTTTTCGGCAATATGACAAAGCGGTAAAAATGAATATGTCGAACCGTCTTTAACATTAATTTCCCAGTGTTTAATAATCCGGTCGGATGTGAAGACAAGATTGTAATGCGAAAGTAGCGCGGCCTTTGGATTGCCGGTTGTGCCTGATGTAAAAATCATCAAGGCGCCGTCTTTGGGGTCTAAAGCATCAAGATAACTTTTTAGTGTCCGCACACCTGGTGCTTGCGCTAATTTACGACCTTCTTCGATTGCCTGCGCGTAGGATATTGCGTTTGGTGAGATTTCCTTGGGATCGCCTTGGAAAACTATGATTTGCTCAATGTTCTCTGGAAGTGATTCAGCACCCTTACCTAGCGTCATTCTATTAAAATAATCTTTGTTTTGAACAGAAAGAACCTTGGCCCGAGTGAAATCTAAAATATAATCGATATCTTTTTTTGATGAATTTGGGTAAAGGCCCGCGGATTTTGCACCAGTTAAAAGTGTTGCAAGATCAATGTTGATCCAGGGAGATGAGTTATAAGAAAAAATACAACCAACGTCTTTGTTACTAAAACCTCTTGATTCTAAAAAAAGAGCAAGAAAATAAACCTGATCGCAAAACTGTTTTGCTGAGATTTTTGTCCACGCACCATCTAGTTTATAAGCGTGAGCTGGAGCATTAGGATCCTCAACGGCCCATTTGGCAAGTCTGTGTAAAACTGTTGGCATAATTTTCTCCTTATAATGTTTAGTATATAATAAGCTTTGTACAAACTTGATCGGGGTGAATATCAGTGCAAAAAGTAAATTACGTAGGGACAAAAGCTGAACTTTTTATGGTGCCCCCCCAACACATGTGTACTTAGTGTTATTTACTACGATTAAAATGCAAATTTATAAAGTAAAAACTGCCCGTTAAACCGATAATCTTGCGGCTAAACTTAAGGATCGTGACCTTTTACAGGAGGAGTCCGCACTTTTACAGGAGGAGTGCGCACTTCGTTTTTGTGCAGCGCGTTTGTAAATTTATTTACTACAACCGCATGTTTTTACTTTCTATTACTGGTTCACAACTTGGACAAAGCGCACACAACAAACAAGCGTCACAACGGGCCCTTTTGGCGCTACACACTGCTCGGCCATGAAAAATAAGTAAATGTGAAATAATTATCCAATCTTTTTTGGGAACTACTTTTTGAAGATCAAACTCAACCATCTGAGGATCCTTGTGTATTGTAAGCATTAACCTGCGTGATAATCTTCCCACATGCGTATCAACCACAATTGATGGAACCCCAAAGGCATTTCCTAAAACCACATTCGCAGTTTTTCTGCCAACACCACGAAGTTTGGTTAGATCATCTAGTTTATCGGGCACTTTACCCTGATATTCGGACTCAATCATTTTTGACGCTTCCTTGAGGGAAATAGCCTTATTTTTATAAAAACCTGTTGAATGAATAATTTTTTCAATACTACCTAGTGGCGCTTTTGCCATCAGATCAGGAGCGCCATACATCTTAAAAAGTGTGGGCGTTACTTTGTTTACCTGACTATCTGTGCACTGTGCCGAAAGAATTGTTGCAACCAGTAATTGGTATGGACTTTTAAAAACCAGTTTAGTTTGAGCCTCGGGATATGTTTTTTTTAACTTTGTAATAATTTTTTTAATACGCACTTTGTTATTATTTAGGTCCTTGTCGCGGTTCGTTTTAGAAACTGGCATGTCAGCAAGTGTATTAGAAAAATAACATCCAGAAAAGATTAATTAGGCACAAATGTTGCTCTTACTTGGGTTGACCAACTTTGTTCACTTACTTGTTCACTTGGCTTGTTCACTTACTTGTTCACTTAATCACAACACGTATTTGACCAAATGAGCCAAAACATGCTTAAAAAAACCTGCAAAAAACACTAGATTCAAACGCCCGTGTTTGAGAGACTTGTTGTTTACGGTGTCTTATTACTATAAGACGAATTTTTAGCAAAAGGACTTTGTAAGTTTATTACTAACCGATAACAGGAAGGACATAAAAAAATGGCAAACCCAATAAAAGTAGGTATAAATGGTTTTGGTAGAATAGGAAGAGTTGAATTCAGGCAGGCGCTCAAAAGAAGTAATTTTCAATTCGTAGGTATTAACGAGCTTGGAAATCTTGAACAACTCGCGCATCTATTAAAATATGATTCAGTACACGGCACTCTCGATCTTGACGTACACACAGAGGGCCAAAATCTTATTGTTGGCCCGCACAGGATTCCAGTTTCAAGCGAGCGTGATCCTTCTAAAATTCCATGGAAAAGCTGGGGCGCCGATATTGTTCACGAAAGTACCGGTATATTCAAAGATGGCGAATCAGCCGGCATGCACTTAAAAGGTGGCGCCAAAAAAGTTATTATTTCGGCCCCGGGTAAAAACATCGATGGAACTTTTTGTATGGGTGTCAACTCCGATGGTTATGACCCCGCAAAGCACCACGTTGTTTCCAACGCCTCTTGCACAACGAACTGTCTTGCGCCAGTTGTAAAAATTCTTGATGAAAAATACACAATTAAACGCGGAACAATGACTACAATACATTCATATACAAACGACCAGAAAATTCTGGATTTTCCGCACAAGGACCTAAGGCGCGCACGCGCAGGCGCACTTTCCATGATACCAACAACTACTGGTGCAGCAAAAGCAGTTGGACTTGTGCTTCCACAACTTGCAGGAAAATTAGACGGAATGTCTATCCGTGTGCCAACACCAAACGTTTCGGTTGTTGATTTCACATGCGAAACCAAAGACGCAACTTCTGTTGAAAATGTAAACAAGGCACTTGAGGAAGCGGCCGAAGGACCACTCAAGGGCATTCTGTCTGTCAGTAATTCCCCACTTGTTTCCATTGATTTTAACGGAAGCACATTTAGTTCAATCGTAGATGCGGCTTGCACTTTAGTTTTAGAAAAAAACTGGATCAAGATAATTTCCTGGTACGACAACGAAACGGGTTATTCATCGCGCATGCTTGATCTTACGGAACTAATGGTAAAAAAGGGACTATAAAACAAAAATTAGGAATAACTTATGAGTAATCTTCAGGGTCACTTAAAGTGGATAAAAAGCATAAGGGACATAAATATTAAAAACAGAGCTGTGTTCATTCGTGTGGACTTTAATGTCCCCTTGGGTGAACCGGACAGTGACGGGGCAAGAACCATCACTGACGAAAACAGGATCACACAGGCGCTTCCAACAATCCGTTATGCAATTGAAAATAATGCAAAGGTAATTCTGGCCTCACATCTTGGCAGACCAAAAGGGGAGGTTAAAAAAGAATTATCACTTGAGCCTGTTGCAAAAAAACTTGCAGAGTTACTTGCACAAGACGTTACTCTTTCAGAGGATTGCGTTGGCGAAGGTGTTGAGATGATGGCGAAGTCCATGAAATCGGGACAGGTAATGCTGCTTGAGAACCTGCGATTTCACAACGAAGAAACAAAAAATAACCCTGAGTTTGCTCATAAGCTTTCCCGTCTTGCGGAAATCTATATTAACGATGCTTTTGGTACGGCCCACAGAAAACACGCCTCAACTTATGGTGTTCCATCAATACTGGAAAACCGTGGTATGGGTTTTCTTATTGAAAAAGAGCTTGAATTTTTACACAAGCTAACGGTAGAGCCTGAGCGTCCTTTTTATGCTCTTTTAGGTGGTGCAAAAGTAAGTGATAAGATTGCAGTAATTGAAACACTGCTGAAAAATATTAATGGTCTAGCAATTGGTGGAAAAATGGCACACGCGTTTACTGTGGCCCTTGGTAAGAAGCTTCCTACTGAAGCCGAAAAACCTGTTGATGAAGAAATAGATGCCGCTAGAAAAATCATGAAGACAGCTTCCAAACGTGATGTACCGCTACTTTTACCAGTAGATACAATAAAAGGCTTTGATATCGGACCAAACACAATTGACGTATTTTGTGAGTTTCTTGCAAAAGCCAAAACTATTTTCTGGAACGGACCGCTTGGCTGGTTTGAAAAAGAGGAATATTCGAGTGGCACATTTGAAACCGCAAAAAGGATGGCCGAGTTTTCTTCCATAACCGTTATTGGCGGTGGTGATACTGTTTCAGCGGTAAAGCAGGCCGGCGTTGCAGAAAAATTTTCGCATTTATCAACCGGTGGTGGCGCGGTTTTAGAATATATTGAACTTGGTACCCTTCCCGGTATTGAGGCAATAAAACTCAAACCCGGCGAAAACAAACGCATCAACCCGGACCTGGTTGCCGCAGCCGAGGCAGAGGCCAAAGCCGAAGCAGAGGCCAAAGCCGAAGCAGAAGCCAAAAAAGCCGAAGGTGAGGCTGAAGTAAAAAATAAGTAAGTTTTTCCACAAAAGGGAAAAGCTGATATTTAAAGCTGATATTTAAAACTGATACGTAAAGCTGATACGCAAAACTCTCAAAAAAAGGAGCGCCCGTGAGCAACAAGAAACCCCGTAAAATTTGGATAGCCGGAAACTGGAAAATGCATTTTGGTCCTAATAACACAAAAAAATTTCTGGCCGAAATATTACATAATTGGACGGAGCTTCCTTTGAAAGTTCAAGCAGCCGTTAAAAGTGGCGAGCTTAAAGCACTAGTAAGCCCACCTTCTGTTAGTCTTTCGCAAGCGTGTGACTGTACGAAAAATTCACAAATCATAGTGCTTGCACAAAATGCACACTGGGAGGAAAAAGGCGCTTTTACAGGCGAAATATCCCCTTTAATGCTAAAAGAAATTGGCGCAAAAGGTGTTATTATCGGCCACTCTGAGCGAAGACATATTTTTGCTGAAAGCAACGAGCTCATAAGAAACAGGACGCTTGGACTTATTAAAGCGGGCCTTCAGGTCGTACTGTGTATCGGCGAAACACAAGCTGAGCGGGAAAGTGGAAAAACCGAAAAAGTTCTAGAAGAGCAAATCACAAAAGGGCTTGAAGGTTTTAGCCCAAATGCATCTTTTTGGGGTACCAATCAACTACTTATTGCGTATGAGCCTGTTTGGGCAATTGGTACTGGCCTTACTGCCTCACCCGCTCAAGCCGAAGAGGCCCATAAATGGTGCAGAGAGCTTATTAACAAACAGTTTGGAAAAGATGCTGCAGAAAAAACCCCCATACTTTACGGCGGGAGTGTTAAGCCCGATAATTTATCTGAACTTCTGGCAGGTTCAAACGTTGATGGCGGGCTTGTGGGAGGGGCCAGCTTAAAAGCTGATGGATTCTTGGGACTTCTGCGCGCATGTGAGGCTTATTTATAAGCGCCAAGATTCCAGTCCATACACACGCTAAGTCCGGGCCGTTAAAATTTGTTGTGCTGGACCCTTGAGGCCGCCTCGATTAAATAACTTTATAGGCAACCTATTGATTTTACACTCTAAATTTCTATTTAAGGCATCCATATACGTATGATGCGCACGAAATTGGATGGTGCATGGACCCCATTTTTGTTTTTGTGAGCAATAAATACTGGAGCTAGGCCCACACCACACTCAACAACCGAGCGCATTGAAAACCGCTAAGAGCCTGTGTTAATAGTATCCATATCTTTGGCAGTCGCGCGAGATTTTGAGTTTTTTCTTGTCTGCGCACAGACTCTCATATATACCCGAGTTCTATGGCAAGTTTTATCACAGTTATTCATGTAGTTACGTGTGTTTTGTTGGTTCTGGTTGTTTTACTTCAATCCGGCAAAGGTGCTGAAATCAGTGCTTCTTTTAGCGGCTCAAGCCAGACCCTTTTTGGAAGTGGCGGGGGTGCAAACTTTTTTACAAAGCTCACAACGGGGCTTGCAATTCTGTTTATGTGCACCTCAGTTGGACTGACCATTTTAACAGCACAAAAGCAAAAATCAATTTTTGAAACAAACCCCAAAACTACAACATCAGAGGCTGTAAAAACCGAAGCAAAAGATGTGGAGAATAATGCGGCACCTATTGCAGATAAAGATGCTGTGACAGAAAAAGCCACGCAAGCAAATGCAAAAAGTGCGCAGGCCGCGCAAAGCGCTAAGGCGACTGCTGGCACGCAAAGCGCTAATAGCGCTAAGGGTGCTCGGGGCGCGCAGGCAAAGAAAGCCCCTGCTAAAAAAACTGATAAGTAAAAGCGTGCGGTTTTTTTACAAAAAAACGCGACAATTAATTAACCAAACTTAAATATTTCAGATAGCCCCATTTCCCATGGGAGGCATTTTACATTTTCAATCTTTTGTGGATTAGGGTCCAGCGATAAAAGGTAGCAGCCTTTTGCATTAAATTCCTTACTTAGTCTTGAAAGTTTTTTGGCGGCTTGCTCATCCACATATGTTGATGATTTAATTTCCACGAGTATTTCAGTGTTTCGGTTTAGACTAACGATGAGATCAATTTCCTGCCCCTCTTTGCTTCTAAAAAACGAGAGCCTGAAGTCTTTTTCTGAGTAAGCGTTTAGTCTTGTGGCTTCAGCAATTACTAAATGTTCAAATGTTTCACCGAATGAGCTTGTACCTGAAACAAGAGGACTATCGATACTGTTTTCAATCATTCTTTTTACACCTGTATCAAAAAAATAAAACTTTGGACTTTCAAGCTGAGCTTTTCTTATGGAGCGGTGAAACGATGTTAGGTGAAATCCCAAAAAAGTGTCTTCAAGAATTTGATAATATGTTTTTACAGTTTTATCAGAAATTCCAATTTCTTTTGCGAGTTTGTGATAATTAAGAGGTTGTCCATTGGTTTGAGCAGCTATTTCAAGAAATTCTCGGAATGGAGCAAGATTTCGTATCACCTGCTCAAGTCGAATTTCCTCTTTAATATAAGTTTGAAGATATGCTTTTAAAAATTTTTTTCTTTCTGCGTCAAGTGCAAACGACCACACCTTTGGAAGCGTTCCCCAATTAAGCGCTTTATGTGTGTTCCAATCGGACACAAGTTCGTTTCTTGTGAAGGGAAACAATCTGTACACAAAGGCTCTGCCGGCTAAAAGATTTGCGCCTGTTGTTTTGAGTTTTCTTGAGCTTGAACCGGAAAGAATAAATTTTTGCTTTTGGTTTTCTATCATTCTTTGTATGTGGTCAAGTAATTTGGGTACTTTTTGGACCTCATCGACAAATATCCATTCGGGCTTGTCTGGTTTTGCGAGGTATTCTTTTTCGATTCTTTTTGGATCCTTGGAAAATTTTTCTTCTTCGTCTGAATCAAGTAGGTCTATTGACCAGAAATATTTTTGGGGATTTTTTTTTTGCTTGTCTGAAAGAAATTGCTCTTTAATGAAAGTGGTTTTACCTGTGCCTCTTGGACCAAACACAAAGAAACTATTGTTATTACTGGGATTTATTAATCTTCGTACCATACTCCATAATTTTACGAAATATTCGGAGTGTTGTCAAACACATAAGTGAGTATTGTCAGCTGTGGGCTGTCAGCTATGACCGAATCGTTACGTGCAACTCCACAAAGGCCGAATCGTTACGCACACTTCACAAAATTTGTTATGAATTATTCGCTTGCAGCGCGCGTAATTTGTAATGGCCTTTATCTGATTTCGGCCTGACGGAGACTTTAGGGTGTTTGTCAGGGAAACATTAACCATGAAGTTTGGCCCCCACAGGAGGTGGGCCGCTTGAAGAGCGGAAAGTGTTGATCTAGGTTGAGACTACAGATTTGGGCTGCACTTGATTGTTGCAGAGGCGTGTGGAGAAACCGCTGTACCTAATCATGGAGGAGGCTTGACCGAGGTAGACCACCACTTTGAAAAAGCAAGTCAACCGAAAGGTTGAACGCGCAAAGCCAACGGAGCTAAGGACGTGAAGTCTATGCTGGCCGGGTTGCCAAAGGAGAAGGTATAACACTGAAGCCACGGAGAGCTAAAGCGTTTTTCAAAGAGGGAATCCGAATCTTCAAATTAGTCGGACCCTGGGTCGTATGTCGATCCGGGGTCCTTTTAGTTTTAAATCCATGTAATTTTTAATTTGTATTTTTTTGGTGTGTGGTTTTGCTTTTTTTGTGTGTTGTGCGTTGTGCGTTGTGTGTTGTGTGGGGCAGCTTTGTCACAGCTGCTCTTTGATGAGGTACTATTATTATTAATGGCGGCTTCAAGGGCCCGAGCGCAACGGAGGGCATGCTCCGGTTTGGCTTTTGCCAGGCTTCTGTTGGAGTCTATTTCGTTCCTATATTATCCTTGCGCTTATAGTATTTTCGCACCTTTCCACTTATTATGCTGAAAACACAAAACCTGTAAATTTGAAACAGTGTGTGTGCCTTGTATTGAAAATGGTTTTTTGTGGTCAATTTCTATTCCATGTTTAGAATTACAACGGCGCTTTGTCAGCGGGTCCACATAAGAGCACGAATAGTTATCCCGTTTTAATACTTCATTTTTTATTGCCGCTGGGATGTGGCGTGAAGGTGTGCTTTGGTTTTTACAGGTTTGCCGACTAATAATTTTACTTTTTGAAACTGCTTCTGTTTTACCACACTGCAGGTTCACTGGTGAACCTCCTTTATTGCTCGGGTATTTATTCATAGCGCTTGTTTCTGGGGTTTTTGTAGGGATATTACTTGCATTGGAAATGCTCCTTGTGGGGAAATTATTTACATTACCGAGATCTTTTGTAAGTAAATTTTCCGAATCACAAGATTTTTTAGACGAAAAAGCGCCACCCACACTTTGCCTCGCCTTTTTTAGTGCCTTCTGTTTAGGATCTTTCCGCTTCAAATAATCATCCATTAAGATTTTGAATATTTCTATATATTCACCGCGTGCACATTTATGTGCGGATATAAGTATTCAAGAATTTCAGCCTGAATAGTTTTTTCATCATTGCGTTTTGT
>CAZQUK010000083.1:0-11171 GCA_964596435.1 uncultured Oligoflexia bacterium | reverse complement strand
TGTAAAACTTTGGGATTCACCCCAGCTTGGCTGGGGGCTTAGCGATGGAGTTATCAAACGTTCACAGTTTCAAAAGTTTTTGTCTTAATTTGTCGATAAGAAGCTGTGAACCATAAAAGAATGCATATCTTTGTTATTAATGTCATTTTTTTAGCCCTGCTATCGATGGTAAGCACTCATGCACATGCCGTGGAGTGCAATAAAAACACTAAAAAATTTAATCCAAATTGTGCCCAAGCGCCCGACCTTGCACCAATTCAAACCCCAGCGTCCAAGCCCGGGACAGATACAAAAGCTCCTTTTTATAATAACCCCGCAACAGGAGCAGAAGTGTTTTTTTATAAAAAACCTGTAACAAATATAAAAAACATTAATGTGCCCGACTGTCAAAGCTCCTCCAACCTTGACGACTTTTACAGCAACGTGGTCAAGCAACCACTTTCAAATAAACTTTTTGAAAATTTTTTACAAAGTCGCTCTAAACTTAAATCCGATGAGGAGCTTGATCAATATTTAAACTGTTATGCGACCGGTAGATTTTGTCATTTTCAAACTCAACTAAAAGATTACATAAAACTTGCTTCACACGTCTCGGGCCTGCCTTATGCAATTCAGGTTTGTCTGTTTGCAAAAGAATCTGGCCTTGATCCTTATGCAAAATCACCTGTAGGCGCCTCGGGCTATTGTCAATTCATGCCGTGTGCAACAACACAAGTTAATAAAATTATCCGTGGAAATTGGCAAAAGAAAATAAATGAAACAAAAGAACTAATAAAAAAATATGAAAATAAAATAAATAAACTTAAAAAAATTCAAAAGCCAAATCGTTCTACCAAAAGAGAACTGCTATCAGCCACAGCTAATCTAAATAAACTGTCAGCCGAACTGGATGTTTATTTTGCATACAGCGATGCAAAGTCCGTCTGGGGTGACTACTGGAAGGGCCAGAAGGCGCCAAGTAATTTTAATTGGCGGCACCTTCATTGTCCCCACGCTGCATTCATAGGTTCGGTTGTAAAACAAGTATTTGATGCTCACCTTTTTGGGCTAAAAAACGACCGTGATACGACCACGGTTGATAAATCTTTTTATGGACGCTCCGGGTTTAGAATCGGCTCTATGTCAGTAAATGAAACCTCATTATTCATTGCCGGAACTTATAATGCTGGCGTTGCCGGGTTTTCGAGCTTTTGCGGAACTGCCAAGAATATTGAAGAATGCTTAAACATCTATAAAAAAAGATTCAAAGGTAAAAAATCTGAAACGGCTGACTATATAAACGCAATTGGAACTTGCGCACAAAAAGATAACTGGAACTCAATGTCGGGGGCCACTAAAATATGTAACCCTCCTCAAAGGAGAATTGATCAATGAAAACTTTAATTAAAGTATTCTTTTTATTTATATTTGTTTTTAACTGTTTTAACACAAAACATACACTTGCAAGTGACTCCCCACAAGAATGGGCCCAAAATAAACTTACCGATCTTTGGGATAGCTGTAAAACAAACAATATTGAAAACTTAAGAACAGTATTTGAAAATATTGAATTTGAATATATTGAAAAAGTAAACATAATTGGAGAAAAGAAAATTCTTAATTTTGCCAAACAGGATAGCACAACAAATACATCTGATCCGTTTTTAGATTTAGGTCGTGAAATTTGGGCCTATCACTTGCCAAAAAAATATCCACAAAGACTGGCATTTGCCCGCTGCTCGCTTTTAAGGGATAAATTACACAGCGAAATATTAAATAAAAAATCCACAAAAAACCTTAAGATCTTTTACGAAGAATGGCGGGACTGTATAAAAAATAACTATAAACTTAAGACCCCAAAAGTCACACAAGATCTTGTTGATTGCTATTCTGGCTTCATAAAACTGCCTGACAAGTAAGAGCATGCTAATAAAACAGGACAGTTTCTATTTTTTCTTAACCCTCGCAGTTTTAGTTACCCTTGAAATATTAAGCATGCCTTCTTTACTTACAATTCTGTTTGAGCGCCAATAAAGAAGAACCGGGGCCATAAGGGTTGTTACCGCAACCATCGCCACAACAGCCGAATAATCTGCCGTACCCATAACTTTGAGCTTCAAACCCATTGCGGCAAAAATTAATCCAACTTCACCTCGGGGAATCATACCATAACCAACAAAGAGTCTATCTGCGCCTTCACTCAAAGACTTTCTGCTAATTGCAAGTCCGCAAACAATTTTACCAATTATGGCAACAACAATAAGTGCAAGTGCCAAAATTATTGATTCTTTGTTAAAAAGGGCGCCAAGTTTAACCTGCATTCCCATTGAGATAAAAAATACGGGCACCAAAAAGTCCGTAAGAGGCTTAATCATTTTATCTAGTCTTACACCACCTTTTTCCCTGAAACCCTCAAAATGCAGTTCATCAAGAACAATACCTAAAGCAAACGCACCAATAATTCCTGCAAGGCCCGCTTTTTCTGCGCCCCACGAAATTATCATTGCAAAGGAAAAAAGTAATACCGTAACGGTACCTGTAACTTCAATGGCACTAATTCTATATAAGGCGCGCTTCAGGATAAACTTCCTTATAATAAACACTATAATGCCAAAACCTACTATTTTAGCGGCGAGTGCTCCTAGATCACCAACTGATACTGACCCTTGCGTTACAATTGCTGTAACTACGGTCAGAATTATAATACCCATAACGTCGTCAATAACGGCAGCTCCTATTATTATCCTCCCCGAAATACTTTTTAACTGGTTTGTTTCATGTAAAACTCTGGCAGTTATTCCAACACTGGTAGCCGTTAGGGCCGCTGCCATAAAAAGTGTATGCTGAAACGATGTTTCCATTAAAACCGGTATAAAAATAAAAGCCAGGATAAATGGCGCAATAACACCCAAAAGAGCAACAAGAAAAGCATCCTTACCAACCGATTTCATTTCATTAAAATCGGTTTCAAGGCCAACTACAAATAAAAGCAGTATCACACCGATTTCAGAAAGCGACCGGGTGATTTCAGAATCCCCAAGCTGGGTGAATATCTCAAGACCAAGATTACCGATAATAACACCGGTTAATAATTCTGCTAAAACAGATGGGATCGATATCTTTTGTGCAAGACCGCCCAAAATTTTTGACAAAATAAGAACACCACCAAGTAAAGCGAGAGTATCTAACATATGCATAATACCAATATGCTACACAAAATTTTAACAAAGAAAAGAAAAACATTGCGACAAAAAAATGACTCTAGGAAATTAGTTCAAATAATTTTTTATAAATAGACTTAATGCCCTTTTTTGATTCCTTAAACTTAAATTCCACGATGTCTTGTGTCCTGTTTTTTTCAAGCAGGTATTCACTTGAAACCTTAAGCTCATCAATAAGACCATAATTTTTATCTATTGAAGTTTTTGCAAGCCACGCCTCACCGGTTGCCACCTCTTCCAAATTTACTTTCGTTCTATGTCTTTTTAGCGCCTGCTTAAATTGATCATGAATAAGTTCAAGCTGATTTTTAAAGTGTTTAACATCCTCTGGACCGGCCCTATCTGTAAAATCAACAGTTCTTTTATATTCGCCCGCAGTGAAGGTTCTTGGTTCAATATTAAATTTCTCTAAAAGTTTCCTGAAATTTGGAATAAAACTAACGACACCAATACTTCCAATAATTGCAAAGGGGGACGCCAGTATTTTATTTGCAGGAAGGCAAATTAAATATCCACCAGAAGCAGCTACCGTATCCACGCATGCTGTGAGCTCTAAACCAGAAGCCGGAATCCTTGCAACCTCTGCATAAATATGGCCATACTCGGCAACACTTCCACCTGGTGACTCCACTAAAAACACAACCTCGTTAAAATCATCTTTATTTAAAAGTATTTCATCAATAACCTGGGAAATCTGTTTTCGGTCTGATGCTTTTCTGTCTCCCTTAAATTCAAAAACAGCAATTTGCTTTTTCGTCTGATCCTTTTTTTTAGTCTCCGGCTTTTCTAGCGCAGATCGCAATAAAGTTTCTGTGTCTTTGTGATACTTAATATGACCACTTGGATGCTTCTGGCCCGAGACACACCACTTTTTTTTCTTCTTTTTCTTCTTAAGAAGCACAAAAACAAAAACCAGAAAAATCACTGTTCCTATTAAAACCCAACCCAAAGTAGACATATATTTTACCTAACCTTTTTTTGACTCGCTAATCATTTCAAGCAGTTTTTTATCTATAAAAGATGTTACTTCATCTAATTGTTTTTGGGCCTTAAACAAAAGCTCATCACATTTTTTTTGCATTTCTTTAATATATTTTGAATCAGAAACGTCTTTTAAATTAATTAACACGTTCCAAACGCCGCCCCTGACTCCTGCATAAGCTGTTTGTGCGCCAACTGCCGCATCACTCAGTGAATTTGGATTTCCAATTTTAGCAACATCAAAAGCCAGGCCGATTATTTCACAACTGGACCTAGCTGTATCCATTGGAACATTAATTGCAGCCTTCATTCCACCCAGCATTTGTTCTTCACGATATTTTTTTTCATCCGCACTTGCATTAGGCAGTCTTCTTGCTTCCATGTAAGCATTAAAAGCATTTGTGTCTGCATCAACACCTTCAATAAGTTTGTCTTTTATTATTTGAACCTTCTCGGCAATTTCTGCTAATTTCTGGTCGCGCTCCTCGGTTCCTTCCTTGCCATGAGTCAGTGCTGCCACCATTGAAACAAGCGCACCACCCAAGGCGCCTGAAACCGCAGCAATGGACCCTCCGCCTGGTGCCGGAGTATCGCGCGAAACTTCATCTGCAAGATCCTTAAGTGGTAAGCGCACCAGGTGGCCGCCATAAAAACAATCGGGCACGCCAATCACCTTCTTTTCAATTTCAAACGAGGTGGCGTCGTCAAGTTTCAGTCCATAAACACCGGCATTCAAAACGTCAGCCGCCGGAACGCCAGCATGTTTTCCCTGTTTATTCAGATAATACTTACCGGCCTCAAAAAGTGCGTGGTAAGGTACAATACCACACACTTCACTACCCGTTACAACAACACCACGATTATCGGCAAGCGTTCTTGCCGCATCCAAAACATCATGCATTGAAGTAACTTTGTAATTTGTAAGATTAATGGAAATTTGGGCGCGTTTATACTCATCAACAAACCAGCCTATTGCTTTGCAATCCTTAAATTTTCCTGCTCTGTAAACTTTATGACCAACAATATCTTTTTTTGAATCAATATTATTTAATTTTAAAAGCTGATCCAAGTCGTATCCGTGTTCGCCATTGCAGTGTTTTCTGGTTTCATCAAATGTGGCGCCAATATAATCGCAGTTTCCACAGGGGAATGATTCTTTTTTATAAAATAATATTTCACCTTTTAAATAGATTGGTTTTGTATTTCCACGTCTTGCAACGCGCCCTTTTTCCCTAAGCTCAAAAGCAATATCTGTAGCGAGCTGTTTTTGGGTTGATGCAAGTGTAATATTGTAGGCAATTAAAAACTCCCTTGCACCCATAGCAATGGCCCCGGCCCTAACGTTAAACTTTTGTGGCCCCTCGTCTGGTTTCCATTTTGAATCCTTAAGCTTTTCTTCAAGGCCCTCATACTCACCGGATCTTACTGCTGCCAAATTTTTTCGCTCAATCGTTTTTGCAGCAGCTTCATAAAAATAAACTGGAATATTCAGCTCGCGCCCAACTCTTTGGCCAACCTTATGTGCGATTTCGGCACACTCCCCCATTGTTACACCTTCAACCGGAACAAACGGACACACATCTGTTGCGCCAAACCTTGGATGCGCACCTTTGTGCTTTGACATATCGATAATTTCTGCAGCCTTTGCTATTGCCCTAAACGCTGCCTCAGCCACCGCTAATGGATCACCAATAAAAGTAACAACCGTCCGGTTAGTTGCGGCACCGGGCTCAACATCAAGCAAAGTCACACCTGGGGTTGCCGCAATAACATCTGTTATCTCCTTGATTTTATTAAGATTTCTTCCTTCAGAAAAATTTGGAACACATTCCACTATTTTTTTTGATTTTTTTGTGGAAATTCTTTGATTTTCAGACATATTTTGCTCCTAAACGAAGATTATCGTTTTGCTAAAAATAAGCGGCGCATTAAAGCGCGGGAACGACAATCTGTAAAAACTGTACTATAGACTATTTATTAGTATTTTTTAAGCTCGGGTTTTAATAATGAAGCAAAATACACATATTTTTATTTTATGCGGTGGGCGAGGCTCAAGACTAAAGGCAAAAACCAATGACCTACCCAAAGTTCTGGTTCCGGTTAACAAAGAACCAATGCTGAAGTACATAATTGACCAATTCGAATCTCAAGGTTTCAGTGAATTTACACTTGGAACCGGTTACCTTTCAAAAGAAGTGGAAAACTATGTAAACCGCAAGTACTCATGTCTGAATATTTCCATTTCAAACGCTGGCGAAAACGCAGGAATGCTAAAACGCATTGTGTACGCAAAGAAACACTTTGGGGCGCCTCATGATCTAGTAATTGTTGCCTATGGCGACACCTTTATTGACATTGACTACAGGGACCTAATTAACTCGCACATTAAATCAAATGTTCCAATGACGCTTGTAACTGGTAAAATACAAAACCCTTTTGGAATCGTAAGAATTGATAACAGCGGTTTTATTGAATCCTTTAAGGAAAAACCGGTTTTTGACTATTACATTGGTTGTCTTGTGTTTCAAAAAAGTATGCTTGATTTTATTGCACCCAATTTAATTGAAGAGCCCGATGGCAGCGGACTTGTAAATCTTTTTAAGTTTCTTTCAGCCGACAAGCAGCTTGGTGCTTACCAGCACAAGGGCCTACAACTTTCTTTTAATACAGAGCCAGAACGCATTGACGTTGAAGCCGCAATAAAAAAATACCACACACTCAGGGAGAACCAATGAATTTTGATTTCTACAAAAATAAAAATGTTTTAGTAACAGGCGCCTCGGGCTTTTTCGCTTCACACTTAACTAAAAAGCTACTAAGCGCCGGAGCCAATGTCAGCATAACAACAAAGTACAACAGTGTTATTGACAACATTAGACTTATAAAGGTTTGGAACGATATAAATGTATTAGAGGCTGATTTAAGAAACACAGATTCTCTTACACAAATAAAAACACTAAAACCCGAAATTATTTTTCACTTTGCAGCATATAACCACGTTGGCGACAGTTTTCTTCACGTACAAGAGTCACTAAATTCAAACGCCCTAGGTTCAGCAAACTTAATGGAAGCCTATAAAGACTATGAACGCTTTGTTTATATAGCAACAAGCGAGGTTTACGGTTTTCAAACCGAAGTTCCGTTTACAGAATCTATGACACCATTTCCGACATCCCCTTATGCCGTTGGAAAATACGCGGGTGAACTTTATGCAAGAATGCAGCACCACGCTTACAATTTACCAATTATTCTAATGCGTCCATTTAATGTGTTTGGTCCATATCAAAGTCCAAGGGCCATTATTGCAGAGCTTGTTATTAAATGTCTAAAGGGCGAAACCATAAGAACCACGGAAGGCAAACAAACCCGGGATTTTAATTTCGTACTTAACCTTGTTGACGGTGTTATGCTTTCGGCCGCAAATAAAGAAATGATTGGAAAAATTACAAACCTCGGATCGGGAATTGAAACTCCAATTAAGGATCTGGTAAAAAAAATACACACACTTACAGAATCAAAATCAACTCTTGAAATAGGTGCTCTTCCAAATCGTCCAACAGAAATTTGGCGCATGCAGGCTGATTTTGAAAAAGCAGAAAAAGCCTTAAACTGGACGCCAAAAGTTTCGCTTGATGATGGCTTAAAAATTACAATTGAGTGGTTTAAAAGGTTTCTATCTGTGTATTCAAACCCGGAATCCCCACTTTTAAAGCTTTAGGATTTGTAACAAAATGAGGATACTTGTCACTGGGCACGAAGGCTTTTTAGGAAGTACCTTAGTAAAAAAGCTAGAAGAACAAAAAATTAAACCCATAATTTTTAAAAGCGATCTTAAAAACATAAAAGACTTTAATGAAAAAACAGACGTTGTAATTCACCTAGCGTCTCTTTCACCACCTGGAGGAAGCAGTGGCACATCTGGAGAATCCGAAAATAATATTGAAATTACAAAACTGCTGCTAAGTTATGCGTACAAACACTCAAAGCTTTTTATTTTCAGCTCCTCATCGGGTGTTTACGGTAAACCGCAAAGCGAAATACCAATAAAAGAAACACATGCACTTTGCCCACTTAATGAAAACGGGAAAAACAAAAAAGCTTGTGAAGAAATAATTACTAAATTCGCATTAAAAACCGGATTTAAATCAGTAATTTTCAGAATTTTCAATCCGTATGGACCAGGGCAGAAGGAGCCTTATTTGGTTACACATATAATTTCAAGGTTATTAAAATCCGAGGAAATTACTCTGCGTGGGAAGCACGCAATAAGGGATTTTATTTATATTGATGATGTTTGCGATGCAATGATAAAATGTAGCGTAAAACACCACAACAAATCGGAAAATCCGTTAATTTTAAACCTTGGAACTTCAGTTGGAACCACAATTCAAAATATTCTAAAAATTTGCGAAAAAATTACAGGCAAAAAAGCTTTAATAAAACAAACTTCACTTTTAGAAACAGAAGTTCCTTTTATGGTTGCAGATACTCAAAAAATAATGCAAACATTAAATAATTGGACACCAAAAATTAAACTGGAAGAAGGACTTGAGCTTACAATTAAAGACACCGAATAATATGCGATGGCTTCAATGGGCAACATACAATCTTAAAGACGGCTTTGGTGGGGTCGAGATGCACGCGCGCTGCGTGTGTCGTGAATTAAAAAAACTCGGTGTGGATGCCCACCTTTCAAGTGACCCCGAAGATCTGGAGAACAAAACCTGGGACGTAATACACACCCACGGCACGGGCACAAAACTTGCGCCAGAAATATTAAACTTAATAAAAAGGCAGAAAAAAGCAATACGCGTACATGGAGTGCACGGTACAACCCCAGGCAGGATGGCGGCTTGCAAAGAATGGACGTGGCCCGGCGGCTATTATGCAATGACAAAGGAGTTTATATCTTTTTTTAATTCAAACATTGTACTTGTTGATCATGAAAATATTTTTTTCTATAAACTTGCAAAAATGCTTGGCAAAAAAACTGCGGTAGCATCAAACGGGTGGGATACGTTTGCAACATCTGACATATTAGAAGAACCCCTACCACCTGCACTTTTAGAGCAAATTAATAAATTTAATTCTTTCTGGATTTATTATGGACGTGGGGGCGATCACGTTAAAGCATGCGAAAGAATAATAGAAGCTAAAAAATCTTTACCAGATTTAAACCTGGTGGCAAGTCCAGGCGAAGGTTTTGAAAAAGACGAAAGTGTAGTTAAAACTGGGCATCTTACGCAAGGACAACTTAAAACTTTATCAAAGATGGCTGCAGGATTAACTTTAACTTCAAAATATGAAGGGCTTCCACTTGTTGTTATGGAGGCACTAGGCGAAGGAATGCCAGTTGTGGCAACCCCAGTTGGAGGAATTGTAACCATTTCACAAAACGTGGAAGGGTTGTATTTATCTGAAAACCAGGAAGTAGTATCAATAACACAGGCTTTTATTAAAGGAATGAATGCTAATTTTGACAAAGACTCAAGACATAAGCGCGCAATTCATAATCAAAAAATAATTGCTAGTTGGTCAGATGTCGCAAAATGCGCACTTAGTGCTGTTAATGAATTCATAAACGAAAAGAAGTGCTAAAATTATATCTAACAATATTCATTACGATGAAATAATGAAAATTGTTAAAAATGGAAACAAACGCTTCATGGAGGGGCGCAGTATCCACCCACGGGCGGACAAAGATCGCCGCCTTGAGCTCGTAAATATACAACGCCCATTAGCTGTAATACTTTCTTGCTCCGATTCCAGATTACCACCCGAACTTATTTTTGATGCCGGTCTTGGCGATTTATTTGTATTAAGAGTTGGTGGCAACATAATCAACAGTGAAATTATAGCGTCAATTGAGTTTGCAGTAAAAGTCCTTATGGTTAAACTTGTAATTGTAATGGGGCATGAAAACTGCGGCACTGTGATAGCCAGACAAAAAAATTCAACCTATGGCCACATAAAAAAAATAACAAAATTTATCAATCCGGCCTATAAAAAAGCAAAAAAGCTGGGCGGTGATTTATTAATAACCACAACCAAGGAAAAAGATAAACTCGTTGTTAATAAATTAAAAAAAAGTAAACCAATTCTTTATCCAGCTGTAAAAAAGGGGGAACTTAAAATCATTCCCGCTTTTTATGAACTAAGCGAAGGAAAAGTAACTTTTGAATTAGATTAATTAATTCAAAAGTTATGAACTTGCGCCGAGGGTTGAGGGAATGTAGGGAATGTAGGGAATGTACTGACTTTTGTGTAAACCGGCAAAACAAAATGGTTTTATTTTTTTGACCCACCACTAGGCTTACCATCGTTCTTACCAACAATACCCGAGGTTGCAGCAAGTACACCGGCAGTACTATCGGTGTCTTCCCTTGTAACTTCTTTATGAAACTCCTCGCTCACAACCTTAGACTGAAGGCGCTTAATAGTATCATTTGCTTTTTTTAAGCGCACTGCCACACACTTAATAATTGTTTTAATATAACCCGGAACTTTTTCGTAAAGTTTATCAAGCCCCTCAAAAGGAACCTTTATTACCACTACTGTGTTTATTGCAAGAGCCGATGCGTTTCTTGGGCTACGATCAAAAAAAGCAAGCTCACCTAAGACTTCGCCAGCAAAAATCCTTGCAAGCTCAACCTGGGAACCTTCTTTTTTCTTTCTAATAGCAACCGTTCCTTCCTTGATTATGAAAAGACAATCTGCCTCATCGTTTTCCCGAAAAAGATATTTACCGGCCTCATACGTATACGTGACTGTCTCTTTTTCCATTATAATCCCCCTAAAATATTTTAAAATTGCTTCATGGATATTTATTGCACAATTAAACCTAATGCCAAGAAAAATATATAAAACCACACACGCGGCGGGGACGCGGTGCAGCCACCAGTAAGACTTGAAATTTTAACCTATATATTTATATAAAAAAAAGATAGAAATATGCTGTAATGCAAAAACAATTTATTATTGTGATTATTG
>CAZQUK010000082.1:7552-11243 GCA_964596435.1 uncultured Oligoflexia bacterium | reverse complement strand
TACTTGCAGCCTGGTGGGGTGTTTATATTCTCAAACAGGCTGATAAAATTGCCCTACTCGAAACAGTACTTGGCGCACCGCTAATCGCAGAAAACCTTGAAAAAACACATAGGATGCTTTTCTGGGAATCTGGCGCGTTTTTTTTAATTTTATTTATTAGCGCTATTTTTATAATTAGACTTTATTGGCGCGATGTTAAAAGAAATAATAGTATTCAGAGCTTTTTCGCTTCCCTTACGCATGAGCTAAAAACACCACTGGCAAGTGTAAATTTACAGGCAGAATCCATAGCAAATTGTAAAAGTGAAACCTCAAAAAGGATCCTGACAGAACGTCTTCTTGAAGACACAAGCAGGCTGCAATCGCAAGTTGAAAAAACACTTGAACTTGCCCGCATTGAAGGCGGCGGACCCGTTTTTACACAAGTTTTTAGCCTAAATTCACTAATTGAATCAAGCCTGAAATACTGGCTTGAAACCCACGCAAAACGCCTTACAATTATTAAAAATGTTACTGACGAAAATATTTTTTCAGATTCAAGTGCATTTAATATGATTTTTAAAAACCTTCTTGATAATTCATTAAGACACGCTGAAATCCCACAAGTCGAGGTCACACTTAGTTCTCAAAAACAAAATGGACATCTTATTTTTACTTACCTGGATAACGGACTAGGTTTTAACGGTAACACAAATATTCTTGGAACCTTATTCATTAAAGGCCACAAATCACAGGGTTCAGGTGTTGGCCTGTATCTTGTTAAAACCTTAATGAAAAAAATGGGTGGACAAGCAGTTTTTAGCTCTACGCAAGGGTTTAGAGCTGATTTATATTTTAGATCCGCAGACAAAAAAGGAGGTGCAGTAAATGACTCCTGAAAACAAAGCACGCATACTTGTTGTTGAGGATGAAGCCAACTTGGGTAATACTTTAGTTGAAGTTCTTATCGACGAGGGTTACGAAGCCACACTTGCTAAAACTGAAAAAGAAGCACGGAATAAACTTAAAGTTCAGAACTTTGATTTAGCACTGCTTGATGTAGGACTTCCAGATGGCTCGGGTTTTAATGTTGCTAAATTTATAAATGATAATAAGCCCGAAACTGCAATTATTTTTTTAACAGCTTACGGGAACCCTGAGGACAGAATTCGCGGTCTTGAGCTTGGCTCTGAAGATTATATTGTTAAACCCTTTCACTTAAAAGAGCTATTACTTAGAATAAAAAACGGTTTGAAAAGATCAAAATACTTTTCACAATTACCAAATACAACAATTCAGATAGGCAATGCGCTTATTAACTTTGAATGTTTTGAGGCAAAAGTTAATAATAAAACGCATACACTTACTCACAAAGAATGCATGATTTTACGTCTTCTTGTTGAAAGAAAAGGTAAGGTTGTGAGCCGGGACGAAATATTAGATTTTGTGTGGGCCAAAGAAGAATACCCTAGCACCAGAACAGTTGATAATTTTATTATGAAACTTAGACGCATTGTGGAGCAGGACCCGGAAAATCCTATATTTATTAAGAGTATTCGCGGTGTCGGATACCAGTTAACATAGAGAATTTGGAGCAATTAGTGAATTTACTTTTATCCGCACTAAACAGGAAAAACACAAAAAGACCACCTGTTTGGTTCATGAGACAGGCAGGAAGATATCACTCCCACTACAGGGCACTTAAAGATAAATATAGTTTTTTAGATCTGTGTAAAACTCCGGAACTTGCCTGCCAGGTCACTATGGGTCCAATTAATGCTTTTGATTTTGATGCCGCAATTCTTTTTTCAGATATTTTATTTCCCCTAGAAGCCATGGGCATGCAACTTAAGTACGATCCAGGGCCAATTCTTTCTTGGTATATTAAAACCGTAAAAGATGTAGCAAGGCTTGAAAGTAACGATTCAATAATTGAAAAACTTGAATTTCAAAGCAAAGCAATAAATCTAATACGAAAAAGGTTACCAACCGATAAAGACTTAATAGGATTTGTTGGAGGTCCATTAACTCTGTTTTCTTATGCAATAGAAGGACAGCACGAAGGTACAAAAGTTAAGTTAGAAGAAGCAATAAATGACGGCCGTTTCAGCATTTTTTCTGAAAAATTAATTAAAATTCTTATCGGAAACATGTGCATCCAAGCACAGGCCGGTGCTGATACAGTAGCAATTTTTGATACATCAGCAGGTTTACTTGATATTACATTATTCAATAAGATAATTGCACCTTGTCTTTTAAGTTTAATTACTCTTTTTAAAAAAAGCTACCCCAACACACCTGTAATTTATTATTCAAAAGGAACGGGCAAGGAACACTGGGATACTCTAAAAAGCTTAAATATAAACTGTCTTGGAATTGATTGGAACCATGACATTTCATGTGTTCTTAATGAATATCAAAACTTTTTTTCAATTCAAGGTAACTTTAACCCAAATATTCTGCTTGATAATCCACTAATATTTGAAAAACATATTATTGATTATTTTGCAAAAATAAAATCCCTCCCAAAAGAACAACTTAAAGGATGGATATGCGGACTTGGCCACGGTGTTCTTCCTGGAACACCCGAACAAAACGTTAAAACGTTTATTAAACTTCAAAAAGAGTACTTTTCATGACAACCAATCACGAACTACTACAAAAGTATTGCACCCCTGGTCCACGCTACACAAGCTACCCCACTGTCCCTTATTGGGATACAGCGCCGCCCTCTCCAAATGAATGGATAAAGTGCTTAAAAGATGAACTTAATAACACAAAGAAAAATAAATTAGGTTCCGCAATTTATATTCACATTCCCTTTTGTAAGAGTTTATGTGCCTATTGCGGCTGCAACAATAGAATTAGCAAAAACACAACACTAGTTGATCCATATATCAGCGCCATCTTAAAAGAATGGTCAATGTATAAAGAGCAAGTTACGCAAGGCGGTTTAATTCCTGTTTCAGAAATACACCTGGGCGGCGGTTCGCCAAATTTTTTAAGTTCTAAAGAACTAGAAAAACTTATAACAGGTATACTAAAAAACAGCAGCACACATGGTGAACCCGCATACTCAATAGAAGTTGACCCCAGGGAAACCACACCTAGTCAGATTAAAACATTATTTAACCTTGGTTTTAAGCGCCTAAGTATTGGGGTGCAGGATTTTGATCCCAACGTTCAGGAGCACGTTAATCGGGTTCAATCCGTTTCACTGGTTGAAAATTTAACAACGTTGGCAAGAAGTTTGGGGTTTAATAGTATTAGTTACGACCTTATTTATGGCCTTCCATTACAAAACGAAAAGAGTATTACTGATACAATTAATGCCGTAAACAACCTTAGGCCAGATAGAATTGCTTTTTACGCTTATGCTCATGTCCCTTGGATTCGTCCAGGGCAAAAAAGATTTTCAGAAAATGCTTTACCTTCACCCGAAAACAAAAGGGCCCTATATGAACTGGGGCGCAACCTTCTTGAAGAAAAAGGTTACATTGAAGTTGGCATGGACCATTTTGCACTAGAAACCGATTCACTCTGGAAAGCTGTAAAAGAAGGAACACTTCACAGAAATTTTATGGGGTATACTCCAAAAAAGGTATCCCCTCTTTTTGGCCTTGGCGTTTCTGCAATTAGCGATGCATGGGGTGCTTTTGCACAAAACGAAAAACAGCTAGAGCAGTATCACGCAAAGATTAATTCAGGTACC
>CAZQUK010000082.1:0-7542 GCA_964596435.1 uncultured Oligoflexia bacterium | reverse complement strand
GCATTTTTTAACAAGTGAAGATTTAATATTACGAAAACACATATTAAACATCATGACAAAGTTTTATACAGACTGGTCCGATAAAGAAAACTTTACAGATTACATAAACTCGGTTCCTTCTAAATTAAGTGAACTTATAAATGATGGTCTTCTAGAACTTGACCCTCAAACATGCAAAGTCACACTTAAAGGACGGCCCTTTATCAGAAACATTTGTATGGCGTTTGATGCGCATCTTGCCAGGAAAACGCCTGGGACAAATCTTTTTAGTAAAACCATTTAACTTATGAAAACCGGCATTTTAATTTTAAATTTTGGGGGCCCTTCAGATATAAAAGACGTTAAACCTTTTTTATACCGGCTGTTTTCTGATCCGAATATCCTGATAGGAATCCGCACCCCATTTCGTCAGTCACTTGCATATTTAATTTCAAGACTCAAGGCCCCTTCTTCCAAAAAGATCTACGCTGCAATTGGCGGTGGTTCACCACAATTATTTTGGACCGAAAACCAGGCAAATGGACTTAGACAGCAAATTACGGACCAAAAAAACACAAAAGTTGAAATCGGTATGCGCTCTTCAAAACCAGACATCATAGATGCCTTATTAAAACTCAAAAAATGGGGTGCTGAAAAATTGATTTTATTTCCGCTTTTCCCTCAATACTCAACCACAACAAGCGGCTCCTGTTTTTTAGAAACAACAAGATTACTAAAAAAAATAAACTGGGAAATTGAAGTTGTTAAAGTACCGGGCTGGGCCGACCACCCATCGTATATTAGTTTACTCAAAAAAACTCTTTTTGAGGTCCTAGATGTTACCAAAACCCTTTCTAAAGACAAAAACCTGCACATTCTATTCTCTGCCCACTCATTACCACTTAAAGTAATAAAAAAAGGTGACAACTATGTTGAAGAAGTTATGAAAACTATTAATACTGCAACAGTTGGGCTAAAATATAATTGGTCGCTATCTTATCAATCAAAAAATGGTCCAATCCCATGGCTTACTCCATACACTGAAAATGAAATTAAGCGTCTGGGTGCAAATGGAGTTGATACACTTATTATTGTCCCTATCAGTTTTGTAAGTGATCACATCGAAACACTTTATGAAATCGATATGCTTTATGCCGATCTAGCAAAAGAGGTGGGTATTGATTTTTTTCTTCGCACAAGATCATTTAATGATGATCCTGCGTTTTATATAGTAATGCATAATATATTAAAAGGTACAGGTGCCTTATGTTAGGACAACTAAATTTTGATAATAAAAAAGTAACTGTAATCGGTGCGGGAATATCTGGCTTGCTTGCCGCGTGGTATCTGAATAAAAGCGGTTTTGAAGTCACAATATACGAAAAAGAAAAACAAGCCGGCGGTTTAATTAAAACAATTCAAACACAATATGGAATTGCTGAAAAAGCGGCCCTTTCCGTTCTTGCAACAAGTAATGTTATAGAGTTATTTAATGAACTGAATCTTGAACTACTGCCTGTTGAAAAAGATTCAAAATCCCGTTTTATACTTAGAAAAGGTAAAATGCGACGTTTTCCTCTTTCTTTAGGTGGTACTGTAAAGGCCCTTTTTGGTGCACTTTTTATTAAATCAAATGGCTGCAATCAAAATCTAGATAAGTGGGTGCTTCACCATTTGGGTAGTGAAGTTTTAGAATATATTTTCACTCCATTCGTAACGGGCATTTATGGCGCAAAACCATCAGATCTATCAACCACGGCGGCCTTTCCAATGCTACAAGTTTCAAAAGGACAATCACTTCTTTGCGCGCTACTTAAAAAGAAAAATGGTAAAGTCGAAAAGAAATCGCGCCCGGTTATGATGTCGCCTTATTACGGCATGGAAAGTCTTATTAGTGCCCTTGAAAATAATTTAAAGCAAAAACTAGGTGAAAGGTTTATTACAGGAAAAGAAATTACCACACTGCCTGATGCTCCGAACCTTGTGATTACAGTTCCAGCACAAACTGCCTCAATGTTACTTGCAAATTCTGACACCGAACTTTCACAAACACTTTCCGATATGCAATACACAAAAATGATAACTGCCACTATTTTTATTTCTAATGATTCACTCCAGAAACCCATTAAAGGGGTTGGTGTTTTAATTCCACCAAGTGAAAACAGCAAAGCACTTGGCGTATTATTTAATTCAAGTTCTTTTAAGAACAGAGTTTTGGACCCAACAAAGCTTACTTCACTAACAATGATGCTTGGCGGGACCCACCGTCCTGAACTTCTTAACTTATCCGATAATGAAATTAAGGAATTAGTTACACAAGAATGCGGAGCTATTTTTGGAGCAAACACAAAACCTTTGCATATTGAAATAACAAAACAGTATCGTGCCATACCATTGTATTCACAGAATTTACAAAACATGTGGAATACTGCCAAAAACGGTTGGTGCAAAAAACCAGGTAACGTTCTTTTTGGAAACTACACAGGCCTTGTTAGCATTCGCGGCATGATTGAAAACGCAAAGAAACTGGCGTCCACCGGTGAATTAAAAAAAATCACGAGCACTAACGCGCCGCTAACCAAAAAGGCGCCTGGCACCAAATTTCTTCTTTTAGCAGCAGTTTTTTTGTATTTTTCAAATCAAACTTTTTCTGAATCAGAAAATAAGGTTCTTTTACAAACAAAGCAGTTTCAACTTATTAGTCCAGCATTTAAAGATGGTGGCATAATTCCAAGTCAATATACAGGCATTGGCAAGGACATATCGCCACCCATAGAGTTTATGGGTGCGCCATCTCATACAAATGAGCTTGCACTTATTTGTGAAGACATTGATGCAAAAACAAAAAAACCATGGGTACACTGGGTGCTGTACAAAATTACTTTCAGCAGTAAAGTTATAGACGAAGGTGTTCTACCCAAGAAAGTAACTGACCGGCCACCTGGCGCATTTCACGGCATAAATTCCTGGAACAAAATGGGCTATAAGGGTCCCATACCGCCTGCTGGAAGCGGCTGGCACAGATATAATTTTACGCTCTATGCCCTAAGTCATTACACACCACTAAAACCTGGTGCCACAAAAGCTGAGCTTATGGAAGTTATTAAAAACAATATTATTGCAACAGCGACACTGAGCGGAAAATATAAAATAGACAAGAAAGCAGAAAAACCCTAAGCCATTAAAAGTACACCACAGGTACTGTGGCGGGCCGTACTTTTGTTTTGAGCGTACATTTTAGAAATTGTGACTAAAGTTATTTTTCTTTTGGCACCACACAGTAGCCTTTTCCATAAACACTTTTAATTTCCCTGTTCCACCCAACAAGCTGTGTCTTTATTCTATGTATATGCAGATCGACCGCCCTATCCGATGTATCCTCTCCGCCTAATATTTTATCAATTATGTGCTCCCTACTTACAACACGCCCAGCACTTTTAATAAGCAGGGCAAGAACACTTATGGCTTTTGTGGTTAATTGAATATCCAAGGTTTTTTCTTTACCAGTTTTTATTATCACTACAGATCTACTGGCATCTAACGTTAAATTACCGCAGTTTATTGGCGCATCACTTTCAGCCTGCCCAAGGCGCATTTCAATACGCCTTAATAGTTCTTTTAACCTGAATGGTTTATTTATAAAATCATTGGCGCCCAATCTAAGTGCTTCATGAATGTTATCAGCACGTGTCTTTGCACTTAAAAATAAAATAGGTGTATTTTTAAACCCAGACTCGGCCCGTATGTTCTCACAAACCTCAAAACCATTCATGCCCGGCATATCGATATCAAGAATAATAAAGTCTGGTTTAAAATCTTTTATCTTCTGTATTCCAAGCTCCGGGTCAGAAGCTATGCATACCGAGTACCGTTGAGAAAGAAATTCCTCAAGCACTGAAAGGTTTTCCACGTCATCATCAATGATGATAAGTTTTTGAAGATCCATTGCCTTTATAGTTTCACATATTCTACTGTGATTCAATACTGTATAAACACCTGTCATAAAATATCTCCAGATATATTAGGCCTATCGTTTTTAATAATAACAGCCATTTCTTGTGTCCCTCTAGCATCCATATCCTCATCATAAATACTGTCGACAAAAAAAGTATCGCCCGTTTCGCTAACCATTATTATTTTATATGGACCAGTAATTTCAACCTCATTATGGGCCACAAAATCCAAGCCATCATCAATGATCTCGGCAAGATACCCGGATGTACCTTCCGCTTGTGAACCCATTTCAATGCGTAAATTATTTATTTTTTCATTAACGCTACTACACCCTGAAATACTAAAAACAAGCCAAAGCAAAAACAAAACAAATATAGGCCACAAGTGTATCCCTGTTCGATTATGAAAACTCAATCGTAATTTCATACGTACTGCCCTCCGTTTCATAAGCTAAATTGTACCTCTAAATGTTTACAGAAATATTTCAAACACCGATCGCCATATCTTTCTGTAATTATTGCGTTTTTTGTGGCAGGTTTGGGGCGCCGTTTAATATAATAAGTGCATATGTCTCATTGAGCGTTATGCGTCCATCATGGATTCTTTGAGGTTCACAGGTCCACAACCACTTATGTGAACTACTTGCGATGAATTGATTGCAACTCCATTTTTATCCGGCCCCACAGAAGTAGTATTCAATTAAATACTCACTGATTTTCTCGAAATCTCCTAAAAATGGAGGTATATTGAATTTTACGAAAATTAAACGGGGGATCTTTTAATGAACGCAGTTTTACTCTTAGTGGTTTCGTTTGCAGGATATATTATTGCTTACAATACGTACGGAAAATTTCTTGCAAAAAAGATATTTAAATTAAAACCTTCAGCAAACGTTCCATCAAAAACAAAAATGGACAATGTTGATTTTGTACCCACCAAAAAATCCATACTTTTTGGGCACCACTTTACCTCAATTGCCGGCACTGGCCCAATAGTAGGACCCGCAATTGGAATTATTTGGGGGTGGGTACCTGCAATATTATGGATATTCTTAGGTTCAATTTTCATGGGGGCCGTGCATGATTTTACCTCACTTGTAATTTCAATGCGAAATGAAGGTAAATCCTTATCTGATATTACTGCAAAATATATTAATAATAGGGTCAGGCTTATATTTTTTATAATAATATTTTTTGAACTTCTAATAGTAATTGCAATTTTTGGACTAATAATTGCAATTATTTTTGCGCTTTTTCCACACTCAGTTTTACCGGTATGGCTGCAGATACCAATTGCAGTAGCTCTTGGGTATTTTATTTATAAACGCAAACAGAATGTTCTGGTTTTTACCGTAATTGCCGTTGGGCTTATGTATTTTACAATGTTACTTGGCCACATGTTTCCACTAAAGCTTGATTCACTATGGGGAATTCCGGCTACTGGGCTTTGGTCCATTTTGCTTTTAATTTATGTTTATTTTGCCTCAACACTACCAGTAACAACATTACTTCAACCGAGGGATTACATAAATGCATGGCAATTAATTGTTGCAATGGGCATTATGGTAATTGGTATATTTGTATCTGGTTTAACCGGTAATCTTGAAATAGTTGCTCCGGCTTTTAATCTGAACGCCACTGGCGCGCCACCCGTTTGGCCCTTTTTATTTATTACAATTGCATGTGGAGCAATATCGGGTTTTCATGCACTTGTTTCATCTGGCACATCGTCCAAGCAAATATCAAATGAAACAGATGCACAATTTATAGGATACGGCTCAATGCTGCTTGAGGCCCTTCTTGCCACAATAATAATAATTGCAGTAAGTGCTGGAATTGGTATTGCATACGAACTTAAAAGCGGTGAGGTGTTAACTGGTATTACGGCCTGGAACAATCACTATATTTCATGGGGAGCATCAAGCGGGCTTGCATCAAAAATTGATGCTGTTGTAATTGGAATTGCAAATATGCTTACGTTTATTGGCATACCCAAAACCTTTGGCGTTGTAATAATGGGTGTTTTTGTTGCCTCATTTGCAGGAACCACACTTGATTCCGCCACAAGAATACAGCGCTATATTATTTCCGAAATGTTTTCAAAAACTAAAATAGTTCCTGTTAAAAAAGCCGCAGCAAACAAATGGCTGGCAACTTTTTTTGCAGTTATTACCGCGGGAGTTCTTGCTTTTGGTGCGGGCGCTGACGGCAAAGGTGCGCTTAGTTTATGGCCACTTTTTGGGGCCCTTAACCAGCTTCTTGCTGCACTTGCACTAATGGTTGGCACAATTTATTTAAAGAAAAAATATAATAATAACTCATATATTTTAACCGCACTGCCTTTTGTTTTTATGCTCATTATGACATCTTGGGCAATGATAAGTAATGAAATTAATTTTATTTCAGATTCAAACATCCTACTTAGTGTATTAAATGGTTGTATTATTCTTTTAACTTTGTGGATGGTCCACGACACACTTCATGTTTTTCTAACTAAGAAGGTAAAATAAAGACCACTTATGCACAAAACCCTCCCTAAAAATATCGAAAAAGAATTAAAAAAGAAAATTAAAGGTAATGTTTCTGCAAACCCGGTTATTCGTTATCTTTACTCAACCGATGCATCAATGTTCAGGCTTAACCCACTGTGTGTTGTTGAACCAGTTAACGAGGAAGACATTAAGCAGACAATTCTTTATGCAAAACAAAAAAACATTCCCATTGTTCCAAGAGGTGCGGGCACGGGGCTTGCTGGAGAATCCTTAACAAACGGCATAGTGCTTGATCTTTCTGTACACATGAACAAAATTTTAAATATTGACCCAGGAGCAAATATTGTTAAAGTACAAGCTGGTGTAATTCACGGAAAATTAAATCTGGAACTAAAAAAGCACGGTTTAATTTTTGGTCCCGATCCGGCAACATCCAACCGCTGCACAATTGGTGGCATGATCTCTAACAATTCCACAGGTGCACATTCGCTACGTTACAAAATGACAAACACCTGGGTACGCTCACTTAACGTAATGCTTGATGATGGAAGTATTTGCAATCTTACGCGTAAAAGCACTAAGACTGCTGAATTTCAAAAACTTCTAAAGTCTAATTCTAAAATTGCAAGAATATATGATTCATTAATCCCCATATTAAATAAAAACCAGGACCTTATAAATTCAACATGGCCCGATACACCAAGAAACCGTCATGGGTACTTATTAAAAAATGTTCTAAATAATGACAACATTGATTTAACACAGTTATTTTGTGCCTCAGAAGGAACACTTGGTGTAATTATTGAGGCCGAACTTGCTGTATCGTTACTTCCAAAAAATAAAAAATTAATCAGCCTGTTATTTAATGACAGGTACAATGCTGCAAAAGCCGTGGCTCCTCTTTTAAGTTACAACCCATCGGCTGTAGAAATTATTGATAACATCTGCCTTGATATGGCAAGAACACAAAAAGTGTATGCCGATCTTTTTCCAAAAGAAGTAGGCGCAATACTTTTAATTGAATTTGATAATGATAATATTGAATTAATCAATAAAAGCATATCTTCAATAAAAGAAACATTTATTGGCAATGGTAAACTTGCAACAGGTATTCAGGT
>CAZQUK010000081.1:9660-11415 GCA_964596435.1 uncultured Oligoflexia bacterium | reverse complement strand
AAACTCAAGCTTTGTTGCAACTTTTGATCGGTCCGTTTCTGAATTTTTAGCGCTTTGGAACTTTTTTTTCATCCATTACCTGCTTTTGAAACAAAAGTTCCACTTTTTTCTGTAATTAATTCTTCTATTGGAAGTTCATCAATGCATTTTTCCGGAACTTCGCCGTAAAAAACTTCATCGTTAATAATTGTGTAGGCATACCATTTCTTGCCAATTTTCTGGTACTGTACTTCGATTTTTTTGTTACTCTGTGTTTTTTCGAAATTCTTAAAACTAGTTTTTTGAGCTGTCATTTGTCCCTCCCTGGATCAATGTTTGGAAATTTAAATTTCCTTTACTTAAAAGACATATCGGAAGAGCGAAAAAAATATAAATAGGTATTAATTGCCCAGAAATTGTTGCTTATTCGACTACAATTTGCCCAGTTAAAGAAGGGTGATAACGATCTTCAAAATTATAAGTGCCAGGAGCACTGAAAACTACGACATGTTTTTTTGGTGAATCCGAATCATAAGCAAAACTAACAGGACCTGGGTTAAACCCGGGCGTTCCTACCGGTGTGACCTGGTGGTTAAGTTTATCGCCAAGGTAGTTGAATACGACAGTATTATTCACAGAAATGGTACAGACAAGGCTGCCAGTTGGTGCAACACTGCCAGTTGTTTCAGCGCATCCGCAAAGTCTTGAAAAAAATCCATCATGTATTCCAATATTAACAATGCCAGCAGGACAATCATTTGTGGAGTCAGTTGATGTGGCATCACCACAGGCACTTAATAAATAAGTGCAAAAAACCAAAACAAAAAATATTGATAAAAAACGATTTTTTTTCATTATGTTGATTCCAAAGATATCAAAAAAATAACTAAAAAAAAGCAAAATACATCTGAATTGAGCCACTGGCCGCTTTATAATTATTCGTTTTAGAGAGCCCGAATTAAAAAATCTTTTAATAACACATGGTTGTATTATACAGATTGAGCTTGTACGTCTGAAAAAGTATTACATAATATATATAGTAGGGAGACGTCCGCTTGTGCGCATGGTTAAATTTGTTTTATTAATAATGTTCTTATTCATTAGGGACATTTTTTTGCCAGAGGCACAAGCCGCTGAAACAAGCGTCCCTAATTGTCAGGGCGCTCATCCAGCTTTTTCGGAAAATTTATTGAACGAATCAGAACCCTTATTTTGCAAGGACCCCGTTACAGCAATTTGCAAGGATAACGTGTTAAAATTTTCATTAAAAAATGAAAGATACAAACAGGCTCTTGTGCCTATTGCCAAAAGAGCACTGGAAAAAACGGCAAGAGAATATGATGAGAATCCAGACACGTTTTCGCTCAAAAAACTTGAAAACTTTTCTTGGCCAAGAAGCTGGTTTGCAATGCGGTTTTACCTTAATGCGTATAATAAGGAGCTTAAAAAAGAATACAAAAAAAATCTGAAGCAACTCGAATTTAGTGAGCTTGTTGATACAGCAAAAGAATACCTCAAGTTGGCGATAGAGAACGATTCATCATTAACAGATATTAAAAAGAAAAAAATGAAAAAACTGATTAATGATACCCCGGTTTATACTTTCGAGGACATTGCAAACACCAATACTAAATATGATCTAAAAGAGATTTACTTTAACAGTTGTGGCGATAATGGTCTTGATATGAATTTGCAATTAATTATTCCTGATATAAATGCGAAAAAGAAGGAAAGGTTTATTTTATTGATTTTGGTTTGGGATTTATTTCTAATAAA
>CAZQUK010000081.1:0-9650 GCA_964596435.1 uncultured Oligoflexia bacterium | reverse complement strand
AGGAAAGGTTTATTTTGGTTTGTCCGGGGTTTTTACTTAATTATCTAGAAGGAAATGAGTCAGGAGAGGGTTTTTTAAGATCACTTATGCATGAAATGGGGCATGTTGTTGGTATAATGCCGGAGGGTGTTTCTGATGTTTTTTATATGCAAAATAATTATGAAAATTTAAGTAAATGTTTTCTTAAACATCACACGGACGATCTTGCTGGTATGGGCTACAGATGGAAGGCTCAGTTTAAGGATCCGTCTTGTGTGGCAGGAGCCTTTAGAGAAACATTTGAAGCAATAAATAATTTTAAAGCTGTTCTTTTAGCACAAAAGGACCATTTAGCACTTTTACGATGGAAAGCTTACGCGCCTGAAATTTCTGCATGCTATTGGGGCTCTCAGGCAATGCTAGAATATATAAGGGGCAAGGGCGATATTTCATATAACGAAAAAATGGAAATACTTAGAAACAACTATGGTCGTTTTTGTGATATGCCCGACACCGAGGACCATCCGGGAGAAAATTTTAGAATTGGTGTCTCATTAAGATTTGCGCCAGGAGTGAATAAACTTATGGGCTGTATGCCAAATAAACTCCAGCCTGAGTGTGGTTTAGCGGGGCCAAAATATGAATAGTATCTTATTATCTAACGGGTTTTTAGTGTGACACCGCGCTATCGAGGGGGCGGGGATGATTGGTTTGATGACAAGAAAGATTCTGGTCATCTTTCATCGCGCGATAGTAGGGTAAAGCAAAGGCTTCGGGCAAATGCAAGTTCCATTCTGCCCAGTAGGGCTAATGGAACAGTTATTGAGGTTTCAAAAAAATTTAGTAGAGTATGTTTTGATATTGATGGGTTAACTCGTCTTTGCACCTACAGAAGGGCAAATGTTTTGGGTCATTCCGGATTTTTGGAAAGAACCCCCGTTGCCGTCGGTGACCGTGTGTATGCTGACATTTTGGGTTCAAAAGATGGTGTGATTGAAGGGGTTGCGGAAAGAAAAAATGTATTGGCAAGGTTAGCTCCAGGGTGTGACCATCCCGTCAGACATGTGCTTGCCGCAAATTTGGATAAACTTGTAATCATAGTATCTGTTAAAGAGCCCGAGTTTACACCAGAAGTCTTGGATCGGTTTTTAGTTTTGGCAGGGGCGCAAAATGTAGAGCCAATAATTTGTATAAACAAAATGGATTTACATTCTAGTGCTTATCCCAGGCTTTGGGACCCTTATATTAAATGGGGTTATACGGTTATTTTAGCAAGTACCACTAATCAACTAGGTATAAAAAAATTAAGGAATGAGCTTTTGGATAGGACGTCAATTTTTTGTGGCTGCTCCGGGGTTGGAAAAACCTCTCTTTTAAGAGAATTGCTGGAAAGAGAGATTGGAAAAATTGGAGAAATCAGTGAGGCCCTCGGTAAAGGAAAGCATACAACAAGAAGCAGTGTGCTCTATACAGGGTGGAGTCCCAAAACATTTTTAATAGATACACCAGGTATAAGTGAGCTTAATCTAATTGAAATACCGCAAGCGACCTTATCCATGTATTTTCCAGGTTTTTCTGAGCTTGAATGTACAAAATCAGGCTGCCTGCACCAAAAAGAGGAAACATGTCAGGCCCGGGGGCTTTCAAATTATAAAAATTATCTTAATTTATATGAGTCTCTTGCCCCTTTTTGGGAAAATTCTTATTAAAAAGAAATAAAACACTTTTAAAAAAAGTATATAATGGCATTAGGGTTTAGTTTTGAAATTAATTAACGAATGAGAGAGTTTGTATCCATGCCAAGTGCGTTTTGGGAAATATTTAGGAATTTGGTTTTCAACCTGGATCCAGAGGTTGCACATAGTCTTGCTATTAAGATTTTTAATAACGATTCCCCATTTAGTAATACTTTTAGCAATATATTTGGAACAAAAATCAGGAAAGATCCAGTTTTAACCCTTTGGGGGGTGCCTTTTTTATCGCGCGTTGGTTTGGCTGCGGGTTTTGATAAGAACGCCGAGTTGGTGCGGGTTTTACCAAATTTGGGGTTTGGCTTTGCTGAAATTGGTACTGTGACCCCAAGGCCACAGGAAGGAAACAAAAGGCCTCGAATTTTCAGAGTTAAAAATAATAAATCAATTTTTAACCGTATGGGTTTTAATAATGATGGTGCCGATGTTGTGTCAAGACGGCTTTGGGTTGCGCGGGAAAAAATCCCTGAAAATTTCAGAATTGGTGTGAATCTGGGAAAAAATAAAGATACTGATCTTAAGGATGCCCACAAAGACTATGTTGAGGCCGCGAGCAAGTTCAAGGGGCTTTGTGACTATATTGTTTTGAATGTAAGTTCTCCAAACACACCGGGCCTTCGCCTGCTTCAAAGTGAGCAAAATCTTCTTGAGATCGTAAAGCACGTTCAAGATGAACTAAGTTCTTGGCAAAAGGTGCCTCCTTTACTTATAAAATTGGCCCCCGAGGTGAAAGACGAAGAGCTTATTAATATCCTCAAAGCGGGAGATTCCTGGGGAATTTCAGGATGGGTTCTTACAAATACATTAAATGGTGAGTTTAAGGGACAAAGTGGCGGATGGAGTGGCAAACTCTTGACACAACATGCACGGGACTCGCTTGTAAAAGCTTGCCAGTATACGAAACTCCCAATTATTTCTGTTGGAGGAATTCTTTGTCGAGAAGAAGCGTATGTAAGAATAAAAACTGGGGCTTCTTTGGTTCAAATATATACAGGTTGGATTTATAACGGACCTGAATTTCCAAAAGAAATTGATAACTACATAGAATCAAAACTTAATTAAACAAATAATTCTTTTAAATTCTGTTTGGTTAGGGTTTTTTTGGGTAGAGGGCAAAAAAAAAGCCCCAGGTATATGATTACCTGGGGCCATAAAGATTACAACTTTAAGCTATTTCTTTTTTACAGTTTTTTTTGCTTTTTTTGTTGTCTTTGCCTTTTTTGCGGCTTTCTTTTTTTTTGCCATTGTTGTCATCCTCCATCGGATCGGTTTATAATTTCACAACCAACACTACATTTAATTCTGATGTTACCTATGATTTTAAAAATTACAAGTTTTTTAATAAAGTATTTTTAGTTTTTTTAAATATTTATTTAAAAAAAGATTCAAAAAACATTTTTCTAACGTTTTTTTTCTCGCAACGACAATAATCGAACCAAGAAAAGATATGATTTTTATTTTTATAACCAAATTTGTTCCATTCTTTGGTTTAAAAACTTTTTTTTCAGTTTTTGAATACTAATAAAATCAAATTTGAAGCTAATAATTTAAAAATTTAAGGAAAAAACTACCTTAAGATTCATAAATTGACATAAAACAATAAAAAAAATTAAAGTTTAGTTAAGAAATCGAATAAAAAAATGGAAAATATGAAAAAAAAAAGAAAAAATCGGGTTAAGAGTGTTATTTATTGATCAATTCGGCATAAAAGATCTTCATTTTGGTAAATAAACGGGTTTGATAATGGTTAAAATGGAAAATACTTCCTCAAATAACAATACAGATACTCAAATAGGATCTTTTGTTACACCGCTTGACGCTAAAGAGCGACACAAAAGGCGTCGAGAAGGGATCGCCATAATTGTTTTGGCAGTTCTGTTTGTTTTGCTGTTTGTTGCAGAATTCTATTTAACAAGAGTTTCAAGTTCTCTCCCTTTTGTGAACTCAATTTTCTTTTTTGGGTTATTAAATCTTAACATTTTCCTTTTAATCGCACTTGTTTGGTTAATTTTTAGAAACATTGGAAAAGTATTTATTGAAAGGCGCCGAAAGGTGCTTGGTGCCAGACTTAAGACAAAGCTGATTATAGTTTTTTTGAGCTTTTCGATTATTCCAACACTTGTTTTGTTTTTAATTTCCTCTATGTATATCAATTCCAGTTTTGATAAGTGGTTTTCGATCAAAATCCAAAATACACTTCAGGCATCGCTTGAAATTACGCGGACATATTACAAAAACACAAGTCAGAATGCGGTTCATTTTGCAGAGCATCTTGCTTTTCAAATTGGAAAAACACTTTATAATCATAAAGAAAAAGTTTTAATTAGCCCGCCAAAATGGGTGAAAGAGTATATTACGTCACAGCGTGAACTTTTGGCGCTGGATTTTGTGGAATTTTATAATGATGCACTTGATGAAAGGGTTTTAGCAAGACGCTCTCTGGATGAGCTTGGAACCATACAAAGCGGAAAAAAAATAACCCTTGAGACGCTGATCTATCCAAGGCTACCGCTTGATTTACTTGATAGGGCATTTTCTGGCGAAACGGTTTCGGTGATTCATCATGTTGGATCAGGCGATCTTATTCGTTGTCTGGCGCCGGTTTATTATTCAAAAAGTTCCTCAGATCTCCAAAATGATTTGATTGTTGGTGTTGTGGCTGTTGCAGCATATATTCCGGTGAGTCTTGTAAATAAAGTTGATGAGATAGCAAGTGTGTTTGACGACTATAAGGACATCAACCCTCTAAAATACCCGGTAAAAACTGCCTATTTCCTAATTTTAATAATGATTACCTTGGTAATTATTTTTGTTGCCATATGGATCGGACTTTATCTTGCCAGAGAACTAACGGTTCCTCTTGAGCGTTTAGTGAAGGCTGCCCGTGCAATTGGTGCCGGGAATTTAGATGTATCGATTGAGACAGGCGGTCATGATGAAATTTCTGTTCTAATTAGGTCCTTTAATAAAATGGCAAGTGACCTTAAAGACAACAGGGAACGCCTTTTGCAGACAAGTACTGATCTTGAAAAACGCAGATTACAACAGGAAGCTGTATTATCTTATGCTGGTACTGGGGTTTTGGCTGTGGACTCAACGGGAGAAATTACCACCTTCAATAAGGCTGCAGGTTATATTTTGGGTCTTCCATCAGAAGCTGTAATGAAACACAACTTCAAGTTAGTGCTTGAGGAGAAATATTCACCGCTCGTATCGCTAATTGAGCGCGCATATAATGTACCATCACATCATATCGGACAGGAGCGAACAACAGTTCTTGAACAATGGAACTATCGCTCGGGCGAGGAAACCAAAAACCTTGCTGCTGTTGCAACCCCTCTTCAGGAGAGCGAAAATACCTGGGGTGTTGTTGTTGTTATTGATGATCTTACGTTTTTAGTAAAAAGCCAAAGAGAGGTTGCCTGGCGCGAAGTTGCCAGAAGAATAGCGCATGAGATAAAAAATCCTTTAACACCCATAAAGCTTTCGGCACAAAGATTACAAAGGAGATTTAGGGACTACCGGGGGAAGGATTCTGATCTTCTTAAAATATGCACAAACACGATTATTCAACATTCTGATGAACTAAAGGAAATGGTTAACGAATTTTCAAATTTTGCGCGCCTTCCAGAAATATCCCCGGCCCCGCACGATTTAAATGAAGTTATCAAGGCCGTTTCGGTTTTATTTAAAGAGGCACATCCTAAAATTGAAGTCGAACTGGCTTTAGAGCAGCGCTTACAAAAGTTTGAATTTGATCATGATCAGATGAAACGTGTATTAATAAATCTTTTTGATAATTCTGTTGCGGCACTAATGAGTGGTGGTGGTAAGCAAACTAATAAAATAAAAGTTGAAACGCACTATAATGAGTCACTACAAATGGCTGTGATTATAATGGAAGATAATGGTCCAGGTATGGCGGAGGAGGTCAAAGCGCGTGTTTTTGAGCCATATTTTTCCACAAAAGGAGAAGGAACCGGTCTTGGACTTGCCATTGTTAAAAGAATCATCAATGATCACGATGGGTTTATAAGGGTTCAGTCGTCTTTAGGGGAGGGAACCCAGTTTATAATAGAAATACCAACATCTATCCGTCACGGAAAAACACAATAGCGATATTTTAATGTATGTTATAAAGATGTTGTGTAAGGGCTTTTTTAGCCGGAATATTAGGAGTTTTAATGTCACGGTCCGTATTGATTATTGATGATGAGGTTTCTATTCGGGAATCACTTACCGGGGCCCTTGAGGATGAAGGTATAAAGACATTTTCTGTTGAAGATGGACGAAAGGGGATTGATTTTCTTAAAAACCAGGGTGTTGATGTGGTTCTACTGGATATTTGGATGCGCCCACCTGATGGTATTGAAACACTTACCTTGATAAAACAATCATGGCCCGCACAAATTGTTGTTATGATGAGCGGACATGGGACAATTGAAACAGCAGTGAAGGCGACTAAACTTGGAGCCTATGATTTTATTGAAAAACCACTGTCGCTTGAGAAATTGCTTGTTACTCTTCAAAATTCATTTAAAGCAAGGGATCTGACCCAGGAAAATATGGCTTTACGCAAACAGGTTCGAAAAAAACGCGCTCTAATTGGTAATGCTCCTGCCATAATACAGATAAAAGAACTGATTCAGCGTGTGGCACCAACAACTGGTTCTGTCTTAATTACTGGTGAAAATGGTACAGGTAAGGAAATTATTGCCAGAAACATTCATACGCTTTCAAAAAGTTATTCAAAACAATTTATTGAAGTTAACTGTGCGGCAATACCGGAGGAATTAATTGAAAGTGAACTTTTTGGTCACGAAAAAGGGGCCTTTACGGGTGCAATTCAACGTAAGAAGGGCAAATTTGATCTCGCCGATGGAGGCACGCTTTTTTTGGACGAAATAGGTGATATGTCACTTAAAACGCAGGCAAAGATTTTGAGAATTCTTCAGGAAAAGAAATTTGAAAGAGTTGGTGGGTCGGAAACAATTTCTGTTGATGTAAGGGTAATTGCCGCAACAAATAAAGATTTAAAGACTGAAATAAAAAAAGGTAATTTTAGGGAGGATCTTTTCTATCGTCTTAATGTTGTTCCAATTGTTGTTCCTCCATTAAGAGATCGACAGGGCGACATTGGGGTTCTTGCACAGTATTTTCTTGAAGAATTTTCGACAACCAACCAGAAAAAAGGAAGAGAACTCCCACAGGATTCACTCAAGGTTCTGGCCCTGTATTCATGGCCTGGAAACGTAAGAGAACTACGCAACCTTATGGAGCGAATTGTAATTCTCACACCAGAGGAGGAGGATGGTAAACCAATAATGCCAGCCGATCTGCTTAATCAATTACAGGAAGATCAATTTTTGGAAATTGAGGAACAAATTACTGAAGGGCAGGATAATGAATCCACAGCTTCCAAAAACTTAAGAGAAGCAAGGCGTGAATTTGAAAGAGAATTTATTTTAAGGATTTTACGCGAACAAAATTGGAATATTTCAAAAACCGCATCCGTTCTTGGTGTTGAAAGAAGTCATTTGCATCGTAAGATAAAACTTTATGGAATCGAAACAGAAACAACAAGTTAATCCCAAATTGGCTGTTGCGCTGGATTTTTCTTCAAGCGAAAAAGCATTAAGCCTTGTTTCTGACCTAAAGGGTCTTGGGGTTGTTTATAAAATTGGACTCGAGCTTTTTATTTCATCAGGTCCTAGTGTGGTTCGTAATTTGGTGTCTCTAGGAGAAGAGATATTCTTAGATTTAAAGTTATTCGACATTCCAAATACAGTTTCCCACGCGGCATTAATGATTGCTGATCTTAAGGTAAAATGGATGACCGTTCACGTTTTGGGCGGTGAAAAAATGCTGGGTGAACTAACAAGCGCCCTTCGTCCTATTATTGAAAAACCAAGGTTAATTGGGGTTACTGTTTTAACCTCATTTTCTGATTGTGACTGGAAAAATTTAGGTACCGCCATTACGGGCCAAAACCCAGTAACTGGTTTAACTGGTGCCGTAAAAAACTTAGTAAGTATAGCTGATAAAGTGGGGCTTGATGGTGTTGTTTGCTCGGCCAAAGAAGTTCAGAGTGTAAAGGTAAACTATCCCAACCTATTTACTATAGTGCCAGGTATAAGACTTGAAAATTTACAGGTAAAAAAAGAAGATCAAACTAGAGTTTTAACACCGTTTGAAGCCGCAAAAAGAGGAGCGGACATGATCGTTATGGGGCGTCCCATAACGGAGTCCCCTTCACCTCGAAATGTGGTAGAAAAAGTTATAATTGAAATAAAAAAAGGTCACGATGCTAGAAATTAAAAATCCGCATAGTGTTCTTGCTGCATTAAAGATGCGCCCAGAGGATGTTTTTTGTGTACAGTTTGAGGATGCAAATGCCCTAAAGGGCTATTGGCAAGAAGTGTCTGATTTTTCAAAAAAAATGAAAGTCGAACATAAAACTTTTTACCCCCAACAGGTTTTTGAAAATAAAACTAAAAACAAAGGACCACTGGGAAAAGATTTTAAAAAAAATAATGGCAATAATTTGCTTTATTCGGGGCGGGGCGGAAAAACATGTGCATTTATAAAAGAAAAAGAGCCCAAAAATATTGATGATCTTTTTTCTGCTTCTGAAGAAAGGGAAAAACCAAATCGTGTTTGGCTTGCCCTTGATCAGCTTCAGGACCCACAAAATCTGGGTGCAATTTTTCGGATAGCGGCTTTTTTTGGTGTTAGTGGTATTGTTTTAACTCAGGAAAGATCAGCCCCAATTTCTTCAACTGTTTATGATGTTTCGTCGGGTGGCGTTGAGTATGTGCCGTTTTCTTTGCAGGTTAACATGAGAGATTCTTTGGGGGTCGCAAAAAAAGCAGGACTTTGGATACTTGGAGCATCAGAACATGCTGAGGAAAGTTATCTGGATATTCCACGCGATAGGTCTTGGCTTATTGTTCTTGGAAATGAAGAAAAGGGTATCCGGCCGCTTGTTAAAAAAACCTGTGACATGCTTTGTGGTATTCCTCCGGTTGACCCAGGCGGTGTAACGTCATTAAATGTTGCATCGGCCGCTGCGGTTTTAATATCAAGGTTTTGCAAGTGGCGTCTTTAGAAAAAACACCCTGAGCGTAAACTTATAAATAATTATTAATTGGCTCGACTAATAATATTTACTATTACGACTATAGCAGATAGTGGATGCTTAAACCCATAAATGGTGTAAACCCATTTATAGAAAAAGTGGTTGATTCATTAATAATAACGACGGATGGGCCGCCATCAAGTTGGAAAAGCAAGTTATCAAGATCCTTAAGTTTGAAATGAATTCCGCCTATACCGTTAAAACTTGCGTAAAATTTAGATTTTATTTCAAAATTGATAGTTGTTTCCATTGTTCCAGCACCAATTCCGCCACCGGCATGGAAGCCAACGCGTTCATTACCAAAAATTATGTATTTATAAGAACCACCAATTCCAAACGCGAATGGTTTAACTGATGGTAGTGCAAAGTAAATTTGCACCGCTTGCATGCGGTCAATTTGCAATAAAGCACTTAGACTGCTTTCTGATCCAGTAATTTTAGTTGCCGAAGAAAATCCAAGTCCCCATCTGTTTTCGTTGTATGGTGTTGTTGGGATGAACCTATTGTATTTTATTGGATAGGTTTTAAGGGACTCATGTTTCGTTGATGAAAAATCCTCTTCTTCTTCGCACAGGGCTTGAGGAACCCGAAAGAAAAAAAGAATGGTAAGAAAGCTGACAATTAATGTAATTATCAGAAGTTTGTTTTTTGATTTGTTCATTTATTTTTCCTCCTCAAGAACAAAGAACACATAACATGTAAGACAAAAGGTGAAAAGAAATGCCTTGAAACCGGGCCACGCGCCGCATTAGCCCTGTTTTTCGCTTTAATAAATATTTTTT
>CAZQUK010000080.1:0-11438 GCA_964596435.1 uncultured Oligoflexia bacterium | reverse complement strand
AGTAGGCAGATCATGATAAACCAGAGTATCTGAACCCCAAGAAACAGTTTAAATTTCTTTTCTCCTATAGAGGAGAACTTACTGTTGATGCTCACAATAAATTACCATTTAAGCTCTTTTAGTGATTCAGAAAAAGCATTAACAAGTTTATTGTTGTGCTCTTCAGTGTGTGCCGTTGACATAAAACCAACTTCATAGCCGCTTGGAGCAAGATAAAAACCTCGATCCAGAAGTTTATGAAAAAGCCCCGCAAAATTATTTTTTTGAGTATCAGGAATGCTAAGCGTGTCCCTTACATAAGAATCAGCAGATTTTAATGAGCCTGAAACTAACCAGAATAATGATCCAAATTGTTGTGCTTTAATTTGTGCGTCTGTAATACTAAGGGCCGTGTTTTCTAGTTTATCTGTTAATGATTTGGTTTTTTTATCTAACTCAAAAAAAGGATTGGTGCGTTTTAATTTCTTTAATGTAGCAAGACCTGCACACATGGCCACAGGATTGGCACTAAGTGTTCCTGCTTGATAAACATTTCCGGCTGGTGCTACTTGATCCATAAGGTCCGTGCGACCACAAAAGGCTCCAACGGGAAAACCGCCGCCTATAACTTTCCCATAAGTTACTAAATCAGGTTTAAGATTCGTGATTTCGCTCATACCGCCAAATGCAACCCTGAAACCTGAAATTACTTCATCAAAAATAACTAAAGCTCCATATTTATGTGCAGTATCAAAAAGTATTTTTAAATAACCTTCTTTTTGAATAAGCAGGCCATTGTTTGCAGGGAGTGGCTCAATAATAACTGCTGCAATTTCTTTTCCTCTTGTTTCAAAGATTTTTTTTATGGCACCTACATCGTTAAGTTCAATAATAATTGTTTCTGCGGCAGTGGATTTTGTAACACCGGCGCTATCGGGGTTTGCCATTTCGGCAAGGCCCGAGCCTGCCTTAACAAGCATTGAGTCAGTGTGACCGTGATAACAACCTGAGAATTTTAAAATTGCATTTCTTTTTGTTGCGGCCCTTGCAACTCTTAAGGCTGACATTACAGCTTCAGTTCCTGAATTTACAAAACGTATTTTTTCAACCCAAGGTATATTTGATGTAATATATTCGGCAAGCTCAAGCGAATAACGCTCACATGTACCAAATGTCCAACCTCGATTCATCGCTTCTTTAACTGCATATGCAATTTCTTCGTCCTGGTGCCCGAAAATTAACGGCCCCCATGACATGCAATAATCAATGTAAGAATTACCATCTACATCTTTTAAGTAAACGCCTTGTGCGGATTCAATAAATCTTGGTGTGCCACCAACACCTCTGAACGCACGCACAGGTGAATGAACCCCACCTGGTGTTACTTTTTTTGATCTTTCAAAAAGTTCTTTTGATTTTTGTGTCACGCTTCATACTCCTTTTTTATTCGGCAATTTTGAGCCATTCTTTTGCGTGTCTTGCTCCATACGTAATAACCATACTGGCGCCCGCTCTCATGAAAGATGTCCATACTTCAAGATGTGCCTCAGCACGATTCATTAAACCTTCTTTTGCCATTAATTCAATCGCAGCGTATTCACCACTAACTTCATAAACTGCCCATGGCTTTTGAATTTCTTTTGATAATCGGTAAAGAATATCAAGATATGGCAGTCCGGGTTTTACCATAAGAATATCCGCACCCTCATTTGCATCCCTTAAAGATGAAAGAAGTGCATCTTTTGGGGAGCGTGGGTCTATCTGATAAGTTTTACGGTCCTTTAGTTTAATGTCTCCCTTGGGTGAAGAATCGGCGGCACCCCTGAATGGTCCATAAAAACCCGAGCTGAATTTAGCAGAGTAACTCATAATTAATGTCTGATTTAAGTTGTTTTCATCAAGAATCTTTCTAATACTGCCCACTCGGCCATCCATCATGTCACTTGGTGCCGTGCAGTCGGCGCCGGCGTTTGCATAAGCTAAAGCGGCTTTTGCAAGAGCTTCTACGGTTTTTTCGTTATCAACAATATCGCCTTCTTTTGTAACAACCCCACACTGTCCATGTGTTGTTGACGAACAAAGACAAACATCAACACTTAACCAGATATCTTTTCCAAAACGTTTTTTAAGTTCAAAAATTTGTTTTGATGTAAAATCAAAATTAAAATTATGTTCATGTTTTTCTTTTGGAACACCAAAAAGCAAAACCTTATTTGTACCCTTTTCTAAATCAGCTTCAACCTGTGTGAGTAGGGTGCTTGGTGTTTCCCTGTAAACATTTGTTAGCCCCGGAATTGCCTCCCTGGTTTTAATGCCATCAACCACAAAAAGAGGTTGAATTAAGCGGGTGGGGGAGATTTGAATTTCGCTAACCAGTTCGCGTGTAAGCGGATTGTTTCTTAGGCGTCTTAGATTAAGTTTAGCCATTCTTTCCACTCCTTTACTGATGGGAAGGGTTTTGGATTTTGTCCCCCACACTTTTTAAGGTGCGCTAGGGTTTTACCAACCCCACAAGAATGTAATGCGTTTTTATTAGCATAAATACAGTATGAGTCATACTGAGAACCACTTGCCCAGAAAATGAAATTTGCAGTTTTAAGCTTGTTTGCAGCTTCTTTTTGTGGCTCCTTGTTTAGTTCGTAGGCGGCCACAGCGTTCAAGTTACCCCAAGATTTAAGAGCATCTTTGTGGGTTAATATTAACCAATCGTTAAGGTCCGGTAAGTTAAGTACGGGTTCTTTAAGTGTGGAGCGTATAAAATCAAATCCGAAACTATCGGCCGAGCCCTCAACCCAGATACCGAATGAAGCAAGTTTATACCAACTTTTAATTCCTGATGCCCATATTCTTTTAGCTGCAAGAGAGTCTAAAGTTTTTTCATCAATTGTATTATTTGGAAGTACAGCTTTTGAATTTGCAATAAAAATTGCGGTATGTTTTGAGTTTTTAATTACTGCGTTTTCGATTGGAGTAATTTGGGCTTGTAATTTTGTGCCATCCCAGGCTGTAACATTTTCTTTTGGTTTTTGGGGTACCGAAAAACGTGTTTGGTTAATATCTTTGCCGTCTGAATCTTTTCCACGAATTATTAATGTGCGCCCAACGCCGTTTAAGAAAACTGAAGATGCCCCAAACCGCTGGTGACATCCGCCGCCGTATTCTTTTAGAACATTTCTTTCATCTGTGGTTTCTTCTTCTGTATTTTTATCGTGGATTTTTTTTAAAATATTTATAGTTTCAGCGTCATCCCTTCGGCACTCAACACTGAGCGCTCCTTGCGCAGGCGCTGGTGGACATATTTGAAGTGGTAAAACCATCCATTTTAAATTTGCTGTAAGTTTTTGAATTTCTTCTTTTGCCTTTTTGTCCCTATAAAGTCTGATTAGACCTGCAAGTGCAAGTACAACGCCGTCTAAATACCTGGGCGATGTGGTGGGTTCATGGAGCCTAGATAACCTTGTGTTAACGTTTCCTCTTATTTCTTCATAGGATGTTTTAACTGAGGCGCTTGGATGTGTGTTTGTCTGTGAGTATGCCTGCGAGTATGTTTGTGCGGATGCTTGTGGGGAAACCATCGGCAGCGCCTGTGCTAAAAAGGATGGAATATTTTCAAGCCTTCTTGGTGAGGAGGTACCAATTTTTAATGTATGACCATTTTTAATTCTATCCATTACGTTAGCGGTGAAAACAATTATGTCACGAGGGTTCTCACGCTTTGGAATCGCAGCCAGTGTGATGTTATCGGGTCTTTCAAGGCTAAGATCCTTCATTGAGCTTACTGAGAAATCCACATCTTTAGATAAAAGCGCATCATCAATTTCTTTTACAAAAAAGTTTTTACCTTCAATTTTACTTAGCGGGATATCAAGAATTTTATCGCCCTTGGTTTCAATACCAACAAGTTCAACACTTAAGCCTGGGTTTTTTGATTCAATATATTTTGCGACCCATGAGCTTTGCGCAACTGCCAATAGTGAGCGACGTGTGCCGAGTCTTAATTTTGTTTTCATTTTTTTGTTCCAAGTCCCTTGTGTTAAATTTAAGCAAATATTGCCAAGTCTTCCCAGCCGTGGGGTAGTGAGATAGAGCCTCCTAAAGAGCGGAGCTTTGCTTTTTCCAAACAAGCAAGGCGTGCTTTTTTGATTTTTGCTCTTCTAATATCGTCCTGTTGTTTCTGAAGCTCAAATAGATCATCAAGACACAAAAAACTTTTACTAGACGTCCACCATGAAGCCTGCTGTTTTGTGCAACCTAGATGAAGTATTTTATTGTTTGTTTGGTTGTGCGATAAAAATAATGAAATCCATTTTTCGTCGCGGATATGGTTTACAGGGATACCAATAATTAAATTATCAGCTTTTATAATTTGTGCGCCAATGTCCTGTTTGTTTGTTATGACACGGATATTGTCGTTTTGGGTGCCATTGTATTTTGCGGCCAGTATGTGCGCCTTATAAGAAGTTCTGTTCCAAATGGTAATTTGTGCATCAAGCAGATAAGGCATTATTGATTCTATAATTTGACCGGCACCAATAATTAAAATTTTATCGGTTTTTTGAGGGTCAAGAATTTTTCTACTTAAACTTCCATAAGATGAACCGCCGAAATTTTGCAGATATCTTGTTCTAATGGCTTTTGTGTCTTCAAAGATTTTCTGTATCCATGGTCTGAGTTCCTGCATTAAACGCAAGGAGCTTAATTCAAACTCCTGCCATGCGCATTTTATTTGTCCAAAAACATCTGTTTCACCCTGAATTTGACTTTCAAGGCCCGCAGTAATTTTAAGAAGCATGTTGTATGCTTCAAGTCCGATAAAAATATCAAAGCCCTTTGGAACATCATTTTTGATTTTTTGAAGAAAAGTTGTGTTGGTTAGCCAAAATTTTCTTTGGCAGGTATCAACAAAAAAGGCCTTGGAGTTTAGTGAAGGATACGCATTTTTGTGATCGATAAGATTTTGCTTCTTTACGTGCAGTAACACTAATGATTCTAATTGCATAGACCTGTTTTTTTAACATAACTAGCGGTAAAGTTTGTCATGGTTTTGTCATAGAGAGTGATATAATTTTAAGCTGTTGTGTGCCGCGCCGTGGCGCCAGGCGTGAACTTTGTTGAGTCTGTGCACTAGTTTGAGTGTTTTACTTTATAAACTTTAGCGGCCCCACGGACAAAGCTCTTCTTGCTCATATAACTTGCTGGAAACAATGATGACTGTGGGCGGCTTGGGCTTGGCTAGGGTCTTTTGGCCAAGTTTTATAGTGTCACAAAGGGGTTATTCTTTAATTTCTTTTTTGGGTTTTTCAAGCCCTGAAAAGGGGAACATCATTATACCCATACCAAAGACCTCTTTCTTTTTACCAGTATCGAGGAATTTTTTAAGTCTATCTCTAAAAGAAATCATCATTTTTTTTGCTTCTGGTATTTTTTCGGGGTCAATCGCCATCGTTATTGTAATATATCCCCCCTCCCATTGCTTTGTTTCGTGAAAAATTAATTGTTTTATATAATCTAAAAAATCAATAAATCTAAGATTACGGTTTTGTGGTCCCTTATACCAAACTTCCTGCTTGGACTTAAATAAATTTCCACTATTATCTTTTTTTATTAGTTCCATCTTTTCCAACAAATTAATTGCATCTTTAACTTCGCTTGTCGTTAAACCAAAGCGTTTTGCAATCCATGCTGGATCACTTTTAAAGTCTTCTGTATCAATAAGTGCTAAAATAGCATAATGATACCATTTTGATATTTGCTGGCTCTGCGTATAATCGATAAAAAGTCTATTTTTTCTTTTTTGAGGTGCTTTAATAATCTTGTCATATTCAATTTGATTTAAAATGGAAGCTTTAATTTCTTTTTGAACATTTAGCTTGGATAAAATCTTGTCTGCAATTTTACTTGATACAATTCTTTTATTTTTTAATATTTCAGAAAGTGAAGAAGAGCTTACATTAAGTTTTTTTGCAAATGCCCTAAGTGAATAAGAGGGATTATTGTATCTAATCTCAGCAAGTTTTTCCTTAAGAATGGTTTGTAAAAAATTTTGCCCTATCATAATTTAGATATCGTATTGTAAAATATAATATATTTTTTAGCACTTAATATATAAAAAATATCCTGGAACATGTGTGTTTTTGGAGCAGATAATTACATCGTCGCATTGACACCCGGTATCTTTGGTGTACGGTTCGAATTAAGAATAATTAATAAAAACTGTGTTAACGATACTTAAATCATAAACAAAATTAACATGGAAGAATAGGTAAAAAAAATTTGTCATATTGTTAGAAAATATCGTTATTTTTTTGCATAGAAAAAAAGAGGTTTTAATAAATCTTTCAAAGAGGATATATGAAATTTAAGAATATATTTTTTTTATGTCTATATTTATTGACGATTTTTTGTTTTAGTTCTTGTGGAGTAACAGATGGTTATTCTTCATTTGAAAATTCTGCGGCAGGTACAGGTGGTTCTAGTTTAGGATCTGGTTCGTCTTCATCTTCGACAACACCAGTATTGTATTTAGCCGGTGGACAAAACGCAGCTGGTGTCCCACAAACAGAAGTTTATAGAAGCACTGATGGTATTACATGGACGGACGTGGGGGATCTTCCTAGTGGAAGAAGTTATGGTGGATTTGCTCAGTATTCCGGAAAACTTTACTATGTGGGTGGTTGTACTGGAAGTATAAATGGGGCATGTGCAACTTCGGCTTCGGTTTTTTATAGTTCTGATAGCGGGGTAACATGGGAAACTTCTGCTGATAGCCTGGCAGCTGTTAGAACTGGTGAGGGGTTGGTTGTTTTTAATGGCGCAATGTGGCTTGTCGGTGGATATGCCGGTGGGGCTTCTACTAATGATGATACGTTTTCAAGTACAAGTGGCGCGTGGTCAACAAATGCTGCTGTTATGCCAGGGAATCTTGGAATTGGAGCTGTTACAACTTTTGGTGGAAAGATCTGGATGATAGGTGGAGGAATTGGCGCAACTAATGTTATTTATTATTCGACGGATGGAATAACCTGGGGAACATCTGCGGGAACTCTTAGCGCAAGCAGGGCTCGGGGAGGCTTAACTTATTATAATGGCTATTTTTGGTATGCAGGTGGCGATGATTTAACAAATGCTCATGATGATGTTTATAAAAGTTCTGATATTGAAACCTGGAGCGTTGTAGGTGGTGGAGGGACGCTTTTTGGAAACCGACATTCCGGAGGTATGGTCACACTTAATAACAAGATTTGGTATCTGGGCGGTGGTACAGTAACTACTGGTCAATTTACACCAAGTGATGATATATATTCAACAAACGATGGTATTACATGGACAGATGAAGGTTCAATTCCTGCAGCTCTTTCTGGATTTTCGCTTATTGTGGCTTATGAATAGAGAATGTAAAATATTTTGTATAGACCGGATTCTGATAATTTAAATATTATGTAAACCTTGATGGATTTTTTCGGGTGCTTTTGTAGCGCTCACCCTTTTTTTAGTGTGCGCTTGTTAGTCACAATCTGAAAACCTCTTATCTATATCAAGAGGTATGTTAACAATAAACTCTGTTCCCTTTCCAAGTTCGCTGAAAACATAAATTTTTCCAGAATGAAGCTCTATGGTCTGTTTTACGATGGCAAGGCCCATGCCGTTACCATCGGCACAAAAATTAACAGCATTTTTGCTTCTAAAATGTTCATCAAATATTTTATCAATGTTTTCCTCGGGAATTCCAATCCCTTCGTCGGTGATAGAAAATGTGAATTTATTTCCGGCAATAAATTTATTTGCCTTAATATTAATAGCAGTGTTCTCTAATGAATATCTTATTGAATTTGTAATAAGGTTATCAAGTGCTATTTCAAAAAGCTCCGGCATTAGCATCATGCAGAATTTTTCGTCAAAATTTGATGAAAAATTTATTTGCATTTTTTTGACCTGCAGTTGAGGTGAGAATTTCTCAATAATATTTTTTATAAACAGTAAAACAGATGTTTTTTGGTAATCTTTTTCTTCAAAAATTGAAGTTCTTAAATTTGAAAGTTGAATAATGTCCTTGATCATTTTTGAAAGCAGTGAGCACCTTTTGTCTATTTTATCAACAATGTCCTTGATTTTTGGGTTGACCTCCCCGACGTAGCCGCCCTTGATAACCTTAATGTAGCTTTGTATTGCCGCAAAAGGGGCCTTGAGTTCGTGTGTTGCCCGCAGTGTGAAATTCTGTTTTTCCATGTCAACACTGATTAGTTGTTCGTTCATTTCAAGAAGCTCTGTTCTTCTTTCTGCAATCATACTGCTTAGAATGTTTGTCAGGTAAAATATTACATGAAAAACAATGGTGATAAAAACACCAAACGCCAGTGGGTGATGGAAAGGATCAAAATATCCGTACTCAACCGAGCGTTCAAGAAGTCCTGGTTTTGTATACAGCAGAATAAAAATTGTTAATAAGCTTAGCCAGACCAGGCAAAGACTTACAATTTTTCTTTCAAAAATAATCGCACTTATTATTATGTGTGGTAGGTACAAAGTGGTCAGGTTAAATTGCATAAACCCAAAAGAAGTAATTAGTATGGTAACGCACGAATAGTCGATAAAAACCTGAAAAAACACAAGGAAGAAAAAAATGTTATCTATTCTCCAGGATTTTATTACTGAATCCTTGTCGTAATAATGACTATAAAAAAGATTAAGTAAAAAGTTAAAAACCCCAAGAATAATTGTAACAAAATAAAGAGGAACAATTTTGGACTGGAAAACAATATTAACCTGCGGAAATAGGCCCATCACTAAAAGTAAAAAACTAAATGCAAAAAAAACACCCCATCGCATGTGTATGAGCCAGATAATTTTTTGCCACAAAATCTCATGGCGCTTAAATGTTGGTATGAACATACTTAAATTTTACAATTTTAAAGGCGCTTAAAGAATAATTTTATAAAAATTATTTAAAAAATTAAGGCCCGTAAGACCAGCCTTAATCAGGGGTTTTACGGGCCTTGTAATGCAACACATATTTGATGTGCAGGACCTTTTAAAGGTCCAAAGAGCTATATTTTCAGATTAATTACTTTTTAATCTGGCTTCTGATCCATTCTGTTGTGACAGTTTTTGGCCTTTCAATTGGGAGACCAAGGCCTCTGTCCCAGCAAAGTGAAGCAAGAACGCCCATGGCGCGCGATACACCAAAAAGAACTGTGTAGAAGTCATATTCTACAACGCCATAGTGAACAAGCATACAGCCAGAGTGGGCGTCAACATTTGGCCATGGGTTTTTTGCTTTTCCGTGCTCTTTAAGAATAGCAGGAGCTACTTCATAAATCGTGGAGACTGTTTGAAAAATCTCATCATTTGGGAACCATTTTTGAGCAAATTCACGCTGTGCAACATAGCGTGGATCGGTTACTCTTAAAACGGCATGTCCATAACCTGGAACAACTTGTCCGCCATTGAGTGTATCCCAAAGGAGTTTTGAAACGTCTTCTTTTTTAGGAATGCCGGCACCTAGTTTTTCTTTTGCTTCCATGATCCAGCGTAAGACTTCCTGGTTTGCAAGTCCATGAAGAGGTCCCGCAAGTCCGTTCATTCCAGCAGAGAGTGAATAGTATGCATCTGAATAGGTTGAACCAACAAGGTGTGTGGTGTGTGCACTTACGTTTCCACCTTCGTGGTCAGCATGAAGTGTTAGATATAAGCGCATGAGTTCTGTAAACTCCTTGTTCTCAACACCCATCATTCTTGCAAGGTTTCCGCCCCAGTCAAGGTTTGGATCGGCTTCAATACGTTTTCCATTCTTATAAGTGCGCCTGTAAATGTAAGCTGCAAGAGCCGGGAGTTTTGCAAGCAGATTCATTGAATCTTCATACATTGGATCCCATAGCTCGGCTTTATTGATACCTTCACGATATCGACGCGCTAAAACTGATTCATTTTGTAGGGCCATAATACCCATTGAAAATTGTGTCATCGGATGGGTATTTTTTGGTGTTGAATCAAGCATGTCCCAAACGTACTTGGGCATTTTTGAGCGTTTTGCCCATTCAGCAGTTATTTCTTTTCTGTCAGCTTCAGTGGGGAGCTCACCAGTTAGCATTAAATAAAAAAGACCTTCTGGTAATGGCTCTTCGCCGCCTGGGGCCTTTGGCAGTTTTTTTCTTAAATCTGGAATATTGTAACCGCGAAATCTGATGCCTTCATCTGGATCAAGAGCTGAAGTTTCTGTAACCATACATTTTACACCGCGCATACCGCCGTAAGCCTGTGTAATGGTAACTTCAGATATTACCTGGCTGCCGTGTTCTTTTAACATGGCTTTGATAGCGTCGCGTTCCGGTATCATTTTGTTTTTGAATGTGTCTTTTAGTGACATAGGAATTACCCTCTTTCTTTCTTGTTGTTTTAGTTTTGGGTCCTTTTTTCTTGGTTTCCCCCGCTTAAATTTTGTATTAAAAAATTGAAGTCTAAATAGAATTTTTAGCATGTATTTTTTTGTAAGGTCAAGGATATGTGTTGCGTTATGCGTGGGTTTTTATAAAAAGCATAAAACGTATTGGCTTTGCGGTTTGTTCTGTGGTAACGCGCTGAGTTTTTGTAGTAAAATTTGCTAGTTAAAGGCTTAAATTAATTTTTTAGTAGATTCCTTAAAACGAAGAAAACATTTTCTTTTCTCTCTCTTAAACGGCGGTAAAAATATGGAAACCAGTGCGTTCCAAACGGAACATACACCCTGACTTTGTAACCTTCACCAATGAGTGATTTTTGAAGTTTACTTTGGATGCCATACAACATTTGGAATTCAAAAATATCTTTTGAGATTCCTTCTTGTTGTATCCACTCTTTTACCCAGTTAATCAGTTTTTCATCGTGGGTTGCAATTGCAGGGTATTTACCTTCTTTAAAAAGTAATTTTAAAAGTTTTTTATAGTTTTCCCTAATATCTGCCATGTTTTGAAATGCCAGTTCTTTGGGTTCCTTGTAGGCACCTTTGCAGAGTCTTACGGTTGCACCAGCTTTATTTATACGTTTTATGTCTTCTTCTGATCTGTGAAGATACGCTTGGATCACGATACCTGTATTTTTGTGGTTTTCAAAAAGTTTTAAAAATAAACTTATTGTTTGTTCGGTGTATTTTGTACCTTCCATGTCGATTCGTACAAACTTTTTGTATTTTGCGGCCTCTTCTAAAATTTTTGTAATATTTTTAAAGCAAAGCTCATCATCAAGCCCCATTCCCATCATTGTGGGTTTTATGGAAATTCCGCCCATGATGTTTTCTTTGTGTGCGGACTCGAGTACTTTTAAGTAACCATCTAAAAAGCGTTCAGGTTCGCTTTTGTTTGTTACGTTCTCACCCAAAATATCCATGGTGGTTCTAAGGCCCAGTGAATTTAATATTTTTACTTTTGGAATCACATCCTCAAGTGATTCGCCTGCCACAAAACGACTAGCCAGAAACCATAATAAAC
>CAZQUK010000079.1:0-11524 GCA_964596435.1 uncultured Oligoflexia bacterium | reverse complement strand
ACTATCACTTACCAGAATAAAGAATATACATATTGATTAGTATTGGCGGGCCTTCGCGACATTATAGTATAGTATAGTTTCAGGTTCAATAAACCAATGAGGTATAAAATGAAGTTATTAATTACGGTTTTGTGTCTATGTGTTTTTACAGTTTCTTGTGCACACGTGGCACCAGCAACAAAAATAACTGAAACCCCGGAAAATACAAAAACGGCAAGCCCCCAAGCAGCAACAAAACCAGCGGCGGAAAAAGAAGACGGCTGGGCACTTGGTGGACAGGTTTTTGTTGCTCTTCAAAATTGGACACGTGTAGGAACAAGTTCTGATCCAAAAATGGGATTCGGTATCGGTGGTACGTTAGGAGTTGGTTATCAATTTAGTGACATGAAATTTTTTATTGGACCCGAGATTTGGTACAATAAATGGTCCGCAGATTATTCCCAAAAAAGCCAGAGCATAACGGATAGTGTTTACGTAGCAATGAATGATGTAGGACTTTCACTGGTGACTTTTTTTGATGACTTTTTTCTTGAAATTAGTGCAGGTAACTCAACACTTAGTTCCGCAATGATTGTATACGGCACTGAAATACCTTACAATTTTGATGCTACCAAATACACATACACTTCAGTAAGTCTGGGAATGAAAATAGATTTTATTATCTTTGGGATAGGTGTAAAAAATTATGGCGGATATGCAAAGTATGCCGATCATATTAATTTAATGCTAGGATTAGGCTTCTAATTATTCAATTTAAATATTCTAAAAAAAGGGGCTTATCGAATAATAAACCCAACAGTCCCCTTTCAAGCCTATTGTAATAAAGAAGTTAAACCTGTTTATTTTGTCGTACCGGAAAGTTCAGTTATTTCTTATTTTTTTCTTCTTTTTCTTTAATTACTTTTTCCTCAATTGCAACGGGCAGAAATTCATAATTATTAAATTCTATTGAAAAATTGGCTCTTCCACTAGAAATGCTCCTCAAATTTGAGGCATATCCAAACATTTCCATAAGAGGTACAGTACCTGAAAGTTTTTGAGAACCTTTTCTAAAGCGCCTCATGCTTATGACTTTTCCCCTTCTTCTGTTTACATCACTTAAAACATCTCCAATAAAATCATCCGGCGTGTTAATTTCCAGTTTCATAATTGGTTCAAGTAATTTTGGACCAGCGCTTCTAATAACCTCTTTGAGCGCAAGGGAAGTACAAATAGAAAACGCCATTTCGCTCGAATCAACGTTATGATAACTGCCATCAATTAAAACAAATTTAACATTTACCATTGGATACTTGGCATAGAGCCCTTTTGTTAGAGTATTAATAAAGGCTTTTTCAATAGCTGGAATATATTCTTTTGGAATATTTCCACCTTTAATGTTGTTTACAAAAATATTTCCTGGTTTATCATTGGGTTCAAGTCTAAAAACAATATGAGCAAATTGTCCCTTGCCTCCGGTTTGTTTTTTATACCTATATGTATGTTGAACTTCTTTTGTAATGGTCTCTCTGAATGCAACTGATGGCTCTCCAACTATAACGTTCAGTTTGTGCTCACTTCTTAGTCTTTCAATTAAAACCTCAAGATGCAGCTCGCCCATACCCGAAATTATCGTATCCCCAAGTTCCTCGTTATATTTTACTGTAAAAGAGGGATCTTCAATTGCAAGTTTATGAAGTGCATTTCCAAGCTTATCCCTGTCTTTTTTGTCAGCTATATCAATTTTTAAATCAATAACTGTTTCTGGGTATTTGATATTTTCAAGTAATATTGGGTAATCAACACTGCAAAGTGTATCACCCGTTGTTGTAACTTTAAGCCCCACAAGTGCCCCAATATCTCCAGACTCAAGTGTTTTTACTTCTTTTCTTGTATCTGCTTTGATTCTTAAAATCCTACCGATTCTTTCTTTTTTCCCCTTGGTTGAATTATAAACAGTTTCACCACATTCAATTTTCCCGGAATATACCCTAATGAAAGTTTGTTGCCCAACAAAAGGATCATTTATAATTTTAAACGCAAGCGCCGAAAGTGCCTGTGAATTTGACGGTGGTATTGTTATTGTTGAATTGCTGTTTCTAATATCCTGGCCGATAACAGCACCCCTATCAATTGGAGATGGTAAATAATCAACAACAGCATCTAGAAGATGTCTTACCCCTTTGTTTTTGAAGGCTGAACCGCAAAAAACTGGTGTAATACAACTTGTAATAACAGCATGTCTTGCAGCTTTTTTTATTAAATCCACGTTAATTTCTTCTTCTCCGAGTAATTTTTCAAGGATTTCATCTTCAAATTCAGATAACTTTTCAAGCATTTTATAGCGATATTCTTTTGCAGATTTTAAATATTCTTCCGGAACGTCGTTTTCAATAATATCAAGCTCATTAAATGTTATGGCTTTCATTCTTACTAGATCAATCATCCCCTGAAAATTTTCCTCACTACCTATTGGCAGCTGGAAAAGAACAGGATTTGCTGAAAGATTTTTATCCATTGTTTCACATGTGTGAAATAAATCAGCGCCAACTCTATCCATCTTATTTATAAATGCAATTCTGGGAACCTTGTATTTATCAGCCTGGTGCCAAACCGTTTCACTTTGAGGTTCCACTCCACCTACAGCGCAAAAAACAACAACTATGCCGTCAAGGACCCTTAAGGACCTTTCAACCTCAAGAGTAAAATCTATGTGTCCTGGGGTATCGATTAAATTAATTTGGTGATCTTTCCAAGTGGCCGTAATAGCAGCAGAAGTAATTGTAATTCCACGTTTCTGCTCCTGCTCCATAAAGTCCATAACAGCCTTGCCGTCATGCACTTCTCCCATTTTATGAGTTTCGCCGGCAAAAAACAGTACCCGCTCACTTGTCGTTGTCTTACCAGCATCAATGTGGGCAACAATACCCATGTTTCTAATGTAATTTATGTGATGTGTATTCATAGATGTATTTTCTAACCTTTTTTCTTTACTATTGAGAAAACGTTATCCTTACAATAATAATCAGTTAATATCCATAAAATAATTTTCATTCGATCACAATTCATTATCAAGCTTTTATTTCACACCAAACCACCCAACTAACGCTAAACTAAGATCTGGAACATACGTAATTATTAGAAGTGCTAAGAGCAAGAGCCCAATAAACGGCAAAGAGGCCCTGTAAAGCTTAAAAACTGGCTCCTTAAACCGGAAACTGGCAATAAATAAATTCAACCCCACAGGTGGCGTGGAATAGCCTATTTCTAGATTTGTTAAAAAAATAATTCCCAGATGCACCGGGTTTACTCCAAACTGTTCAGCTATTGGCATAATTAATGGCACAACAACAATAATTGCTGAAAAAATATCCATTAAACATCCAACAATTAACAAAAATATATTCAGGCAGAGCAAAAACACATACTTATTGGATATTAGTGTTTTCATGGCCTCAAGAAGCCTCATTGGCACTTCTTCATCAATAAGGAAATTAGTAAAACCCATTGAGGCGCCAAGAATTATTAAAATTCCACCTACAAGAATCACACTTTCCACGGCAATTTTCGGAATATCCCGAAAAGGATGAATATCTTTATGAATAACAATTTCAATAAAAAGAATATACGCGGCCGTTGTTGCGGCAGCCTCAGTTACTGTCAGAATTCCGCTATATATTCCGCCTACCACAATAACAGGAAGAGGTATTTCCCAAGCAGCTTCCTTGATAGATTTAACGAGTTCCAAAAAAGAGAAACTTGTTTTGGGAACCTTAAATTTCACCCCGTGCCATACACCATATAAACTTAATATTATTAGCAGCAAAATACCCGGTAATATTCCTGCAATAAATAATTTACTAATACTAACACCAGCAACTAATCCAAATACTATTAATGGAAGAGAAGGAGGAAAAAGTAGGCCCAAAGAGCCTCCAGTTGTTAATAAGCCAAGTGAAAACACATCATTATATTTTTCATTTTTTAATAAAGGGTAAATTAAACCACCAAGAGCTACTATGGTAACCCCTGAGGCCCCTGAAAAAGCAGTAAAAAAAGCACATGTAATAAGTGCAACAAGTGCAAGACCACCTGGAATCCACCCATAAATAGTTTTACATAATTTTACCATTCTAAGTGGCGAACGACTTTCAGAGAGCAAAAAACCTGCAAAAGTAAAAAGTGGTATTGTCATAAGCGTTGGAGCAGTTGCAATTCTATAAAATTCAATAATTACAACCTGTGGTGCAATGTCTGATAAAATAAAAGCAGCAATTGCTCCACCACCAATTACAGCAAACAAGGGTGCTCCAAGTAGAGCAAGAATTAAAAATAAAATAACAATTAGAATAATCAACTAGCCCTCACGCTTTAACAACATTTCAATATCTTTTAATAAATAAATTAAAAACTTGAATCCAATCATGGCAAAGCCAAAAGGAAGAATAAGCTGCAAAATCCAAACCTCAATACCCCAAACATATTCGGTTCCCATTTGCTTTTCAGACAAAATAAAATTTATTGATGCCTCATCCAATAAAATACATATAATTACTGAAAACAAACCAGTAATTATAGATGTTAAATATTTAATTTTATTTGGCACAATTTTATTAAGAACATCAATTGCTATATGCCGTTTTTTTGAAGTGGCAATTGAAGCTCCGCAAAGAGCAAGCCACAAAACAAGAACCCTTAAAATTAAATCCAGTCCAGGAAAACCAAAGCTAAAGACATTTCTTATAATAATCTGAAAACAAGTGGCAAAAACCATAAAGATTATGGCAATAAATACAAAAAATGATTCAATCTTTAATAATAGATCTCCTATCCGATCAAGTTTATTGATTACACTTTTCAAAATATTTCCTTTTTGACTTAATTTAAATCAGATCTTCTTTTGAAGATTTATGGCTTAATTCATACCGATTAAGAAGCCTTTGAGCCTCTTTAAGTTCATTTGAATCATTTTTATAAGTTTTTATTTTAGCTTTCAAGTTGGAAATTTCTTCTTCCCGAAACTTATTTCTTAACTTAATCGTTTCATTATGAAAATCCTTTGAAAAGAATTTTCCAACAAGTTTTTTTCTTATATTGGTTGATCTGTTTTTTATGTCATTTAATTGAACAGCGTCAAACTCAACAAATTCTTTTCCTTCTTTTTTGAAAAAGTCGAGAGCATTTTTGTTTTCCTCTCTTGTTGCGAGGGTTATTTCTCTTGCATATTTTTTTCCTAGTTCAATAAGCGTACCTTGATACTGCTTTGGAATTTGATTATATATATTTTTAGATATCAATAAAGCACCCGACGAATATGCCATATTCTGTTTGGTTATGTACTTTATTCTTGGGGCCCACTGGAGAGCTAATGCAGCAAGCGGTGTGCTATAACACGCGTTAATAATACCAGTATCAAGCGACATAGTAACATCAGGCAGCTCAAGTGGTTCGGAATTGATATTAAATTCATTAAACATAATTTTGACAATTGGATCAATACTCCATGCCCACATTTTAACTTCTTGAAGTGACTGAAGCGAAGTAATTGGCTTTTTTGAGAAGAAATTTACCAGTCCGGCCTCTGCCCAGCCAAAAACTACATATCCTTTTTCTAAGAATAATTTTTCAAGTTTTGGTGATATTTTACTTACAACATAGTCAATTTCTTCGTAATCCTTAAAAAGAAAAGGCATTTCTAAAATTCGCTCGGCACTTTCAACCTGCCCAAGGCCGATGCCAGTTAATGCTGCTGAATGAAGCTGTCCTGCTCTGATTTTTTGAAGTACAACATTTTCATCACCCATTACTCCGCCAGGATATATTTTAAGTTTTACTTTTCCATTTGTTTTTTCTTCCAATTCAGAATTCATTTTTCTAAGTAAATTAACCCACGCAGTGCCTTCGGGTGCTAAGGTAGCAAATTTAATTTTTACCGCGTGTGCCTCATTAAAGAACACAATCACAAAAAAAATAAAAACATATTTTATTAACCTATTCATGAAACGAACCTCCAGGAGTCATTAAAAGTATTCATCAATTTGCGAAAGTAATGTTTTGGCTTTTTGTTTTGATAATGAATTAATTAGACCAAGCCTTGGATCATGATTTCCGTTGTAGCTAATTACATAATCAAGCTCATTTTTAAACATTTCCCTATCAAGAACCTGCCTTGTGTAATACTGAGCCTTAAATAAATTTACCATGAGGTTTGAACCTGAATTAAAATCATTTGCCTTCTTAAAATACATTAATGATTTTACAGGATCACCGCCAAGTGTCTTTGGCATTGAAGCATAATAAACGCCATAAAAAATATATAAACTTCCAAAATGGATGCCCTCGTCATATTTTTCAACCCAATTCATCATATAAAGGAGTTTAGAGAGTTGACCTACATGTTTTGCTTTATCAGAATTTAAGAAAATATATTTTGACCATGCAAACCCCATCCAAAATATCATTTCCTTAAGATCATGATCAAGATCATCTATACAATTAATAAAAGTATTATACGTGGTATTTTCGATACTGTTAATATCGGAACATTCATCCTCTATAATATGTTCACCATATAAAAAGGCCCTTCTATATACATCACTAGCTCTTTTTTTATAATTTTCTGCTTTTTTAAAATCGGAAAACTGATATTTTTCATATTCACTTTCAAGATATGAAAAACTTGTAAAAAATAATGATTTTATTGATAGAGTTGCTATCTTAACATTTTCTGGATCTGTTTTAAGTAAACCTTCAAGAAGCTTTGCATTTGAAAGAATTGCGGGCTTAACAATATCAAGATCTTTTTCCTCTTCAACCGCATAAGAGGCTGTTTCGAATATATCACCAAAAGAGCTGAGGGCAATTTTGTTCAAGGAACAAGCAGATGTAAATAATAGTATGAGGACTAAGACTGCATAATTATAACGCATTTGTAGATGCTACCAAACTTTTACTAATTGAATAAGCGTAAACTTGGATCTAAATTGAAACAAATTCTACATAAAATTAATCCATTTTTAGTACGACTTTGAGAGTACTGAAGGTGTACCTTTGCTAACCAGCCCTGCCCTAAAACAGTAAAAAATCATCACAGAAATACCTCTTGCACTTCAGATTTGAAGTCGGGAAAGAAAATGAACTAACCACCTGTAATAACAATAGGTTATGTCACAGACACAATACTTGACACATAGCATTACAAATTGTACCAATCAATTTTAGCCAGGTCCCTATGACATGAAAATACATATAATAAAAAGCTTATTATTGTCGGTTATAATTCTAAGCGCAACCTTAGATACGTCGTACGCTTCAAATATCAGGCAAATCAATAGTCGCATAAACGCACTTATTTCAATTTTTAACGGAAGCTCAATACAAAAAGGCGATGATTATTTAAATTCATTACCGCTTCTATTAAAAAATGGGAAAGTTACAAAAAATGGAAAACAAACTTTTAATAAAGATCCTGAACTTTACTTAAATTCAAAAATCGCGTTTAAGAATTTTAGGAAAGTTTATAAATACTTTTTACTAAGATTTAATAGAAAAGGTTTTGACAACTTGTTCCCAAAATTAAAAATTATTGTAAATGCCCATGGAACTTATAATGGCTCTGCCTCTTGGCTTGCTGAAAATAAATTTTTTATTTTAGGGGATAAAGGTAACGGACATTTAAATATGGCCCTGGCACTTGATGTTATCGCGCACGAATACACCCACGCCATCATTGCTTACACATCTGGACTTAAAAATGAACGTCAAGAAGGCGCAATACAAGAGTCATTTGCTGATGTTTTTGGGGTCTTAACTGAGGCTTATTACGGCGAAAAAGATTTTTATATTGGTGAAGACGTTATTGATAATACCTATAAAGATAATGCTTATGATTTTTCACACGTAAAAGGAATCAGGAACCTTGAGTACCCAAAAAATAATATTTCACCCAAAGAAACACCTTATGAACATATTCTTGATATTTATCCAGGCTTTTTTACTGAGGAATGTTCGCCATCATTTTTTACAGACTTTTGTGGTGTACACAGCATTAATAGCGTTCTTAACAAAGCTGCGGCAATTATACTTAAAAACATTGATATTACTTTAGCAGAAGAAATATTTTACCGCACAATGACACAAAAACTTAATAAAGGTGCAACGCTAAAAAATTTAAAAGACAGTATGATAGGAACTTGTTTTGAAATACTAAAAGCCGACAGAAAGCGAACATCAAATTGTAAAATTATTCAAAACGCATATGATTCAGTGGGAATATAGAACGATGCGTAACCGCATATAACCATTGAATATTTTGGGACCAGAGCACAAACACACCAGAACCAAAATGCACCGCCACCACTAACTATCCAGAATTATTAGTATAATTTTATTATATTTTTGGCACTGAAAATGCTTATGGGTTATTTGAGGAGAAGAGGAAAATGAAAAAGAAATTATTATCACTTGAAGTTCAATGTTTATTAACCCTGGCATTAACAGTTGGAATGATCCTATTCTAATCAGATAAAATAATAATTAGATATGTTTAACGACAATAAACTATTAACAATAATTTTATTTGCGAACCTCGTATACATTGTATCTATCTATTATATTTTTAATTCTAATAAAGCTGGTTTCAAGAACTGGCTCATCACAAGTTTTAGATTTTCGATAAGCCCTGTCAAGATTGATGATAAGGAAAAGTAAACCTTCAGGAATATTTATATTCTGCTCTAACACTCTTGCATAATACTTTTTGAAATTAAATATTCTTTTATAAGAACCAAATATTACGTTTCTTAAATTTTCTCCGTTTTGAGTGTTTTGACATGAAATATAATGAAGGTTCTTAAATACATTTACCGTATCTTTAAGTTTACTTTCTAAAAAAACAATATCGTGGCCTGCCAGCAATGATCTTGCGGCAAAAACCGAATATTTATCCGTAATATTAAACGATTCCTTGCTCACCCATTTTGAGTACATTTTTTCAATTATCTTTGATTCAACCTCATCCCTTAGCATATATATTGCATCTGTCATGAGTAAACCACTGAACCCAACCCAATTTCTCAACAGATCAATCCAATTTGTTGAAAATGTAGCAACATCCTGGTCATCAACATTTGAATTAAGAAGGTGTGTTGTCATCATAAAAGATGAATCATCTGAGAGCAGTTTAAATATTCTAAGTCTTCTTATAACTTCTTCTTGCGAAACCATGGTGTCTTTAATAAATCTATGGAGATTATAGTCATCCGGTGTATATGGAAAATGCTTGAGTGTGGTTAAAACCCCAAGATTATCATATTGGTTAATTATTGCTTTTGCGGTTTTTGCAATATTAATTATTTCATTTTTTTCAAGCCCGCACCATGTGCTGTCATTACTTTTGACATCACCATCCAGGAAATGTCTTCTGGCTTCATCCTGTTCGGAACCGTTTCCACCACAGTGACAGTAATCCCACTGTTTACTGATATCAACTGTTGGTCCTAGCGCATGGTTTATACCAATTGCTTTATGAATTATTGCATGCAAATAACTTCTCCTGCTTGCACATTTTTGTGGTAATTTATTTACTGAATTCATAAATCCGCTACCATAGCCAAGCCCCAAATATGAAAATCTGGTTTTATATTTATTAAGTTTACCGTTAATATAATCAACACCAACAAAAAGAGGAAGAACACTCGCCTTTTTTAATTTATAAACTGAGTTTCTCATTTGCCTATAATCGTCGTTTATTGATCCAAAATGAGGAAGAACACCACCGATATTTAAATTATGAACCATTTTAATATATAATGGATGAATTGATTCATTTACATTTTCTCCAAATCCATCAACATTAACATAAAACAATTGTCCAAGTTGATTTTCGATTTTTTCACATGTGTTATAATCAATTTGAAGCAGGTTATGTTTTTTTAATGCCTCTGTATAAGTGTTTCCAGCGAATGCTTTATTAAAACAAAAAAGTATTAAGACAATAAAATATTTTTTATTCACAAGGACCTCCCTTAATTAAAACTTCAATGGTCAAAACACCATTTTGTGGTTCATAATCGTCAATAGTTAGAACCTTAGTATTTGTCCAAGGTTCTTTAATGTTGTAGGTGATTGGAGAATTATTCAGGCTTACATCATAAACCTTATCAGAAATACTATCTGGTAATTGTAGTTCAAAATCAGTTTTAATATCACCAATATTATTAATATTAAGTTTTAAAAATAAATTATTACATTTTCTTTTATATTCTAAGTCAATAGTCCCAACCCCAACCCCAACCCCAACATTATTAATAGAAATACGGTCCCATTTTAAGGGTAAATGGGGTGCAATCTTTAATCGTCCTAGAGTTAAATCTGGCTCAATACCAAATAAATACTTATATATACCCTCAAGGTTAATACCGCCTTCCCAGGGTCTGAATATAGCAGCGGAGTTAGCAATGCTACCATAAGGATCATTAATTAATTCAACCCTTTTAAACCCATTTTTCCAGTAAAACTCATAAAAGTTTCCAGAAGTATTTGCAACTTTTAGCAAGTGCCAAAATGCTGTTTCCATATCAGGGTGTTGCATTTGTGCAAGATTCCAAAGCAAAAGTCCTGGCTCCATGCCAGAAAACATTTCAAAACCGGACCCAATTATCGCAGTTTTATTAAAGGGTAAACTGCTTTTTTTATTTTTAAGTTCTTTTAATGTGTTTTCTAAATTTAATTTTGCCCTTATGTTTTGACTTTCATCATGAAGATCAAAATACCCCGTCCAGAGTCCCATATATTGAACATGTCCCAGAGGAAAAGCGGCCCTGGACATTTCACTACCGCCAAGATCAATAAAAAATGGAGAATAATAGGATTTGTCTTTATTCCACATATAGGTTTCAGTGCATTCTCTAATGTTTTTAGAAATATTATTAAATAATTCAGAGTCTTCAAGATATCCTAATCTCAAAGCAACTTTTTTCATAACATCCGCAGCTGCCACCAGAAGAAAATGACTTTCAAGAGAATACCTGTTTTTATCCTGATTCAATATAAAATCAAAAATTGATTTTACAGACATAAAGATCATGTTTGTCCGCCATGTTTCATCACCAGACATTGGCAAAAGGCCATTTTTTCTTTTGGCTTCCATTTGCCCTATAATTGACATTTTTAAAAAACCATATTCATTAAGGAATGGTGTAATGTCGCCTGTCCACTTAAAATAATGATCAAGCTGCAGGGCCAGGTAACTTGGTGCTTCAACTGGCTTTCGATTTTTCATAAATTCTTTGCTTTTCCACCAAATAAACCCAGGATCATCAGTAATGCCGCCATTAACATCAAGTGAGCTTTTATAACTATTAAATATCCCTTCTTTATTTATTGAAGCCTTGTATAAGTAAGAATGCATCTTAAGAGCATCAGATGATCTGCCTGTTGCCAGATAATACCTAAGTGGGCCATAAGTATCACGCAACCAAACGTTTCTGTAACGATTAAGTGGCGACACGCCTCCTGTCATTTTTTCCTGCTGTAATTTTATATT
>CAZQUK010000078.1:0-11539 GCA_964596435.1 uncultured Oligoflexia bacterium | reverse complement strand
TTTTTTTTTTTTTTTTTATTTAAGGGTTCCTAGCAGTTCGGGGTAGTTATGAAAAACTGAGTTTTTAATAAGGTGTCTTGGAATTTCGTCATCGGGATTTTCTCCCGCCTCAATTTTTCTGAAAATTTTAAGATAAAATTCCTTACCGAAAACCAGTGATGAATTACTTTGTTCGAAACCTGTAAATTCAGGTTGTGGTAAGGTGCGCAGCCATTCTTTTTTTATATTTGCTAATGTTTCACCGGTTAAGTTACCAAGTTTCCCAGAGCGGTTTTTCCTCTTTAAGATTAAATCTAGAATTCCCTGGGTAAATGCGGGGTTAATTGTTGCATTATGGTAAACGCCTGGTTCTTCGTTATTGCTTCTTTTTACTGTTGCAAAAACAATGTCGGGCATTTCCTCTAATATGCGTTTGGCGCGCTCCCCTTGTGAATAACCGATTGTGACTAAATAAAAATCAGGATCACCATCTAAATATTTTACTTTTACGATGGTAAGAGCGGATTGGTTTTTTTGTTTATAATGGGGAATGAGGATGATATCAATAATTTCGCAGTAAGAAATACTTTTTGATTTGCCGGCAAACCAGCGCATTTTAGGTAAATATGTTTGAAGTTTTTTTTCAATTTTGGAACAAATATTTCTGTCCTCAAGGGCGTGCATCGGTTCCATTGGGACATCAATTGGTGTGGTGTCTCTTAGCATCCATTGTGTGGTTTCCTGGTTTTCTTTTTGAGAAAGCTCAAACCAGTAAAAGCCGTAGGGCCCCACTGTGAGGAAATAAGGTAGTTCACCAATTGGCGGAAAATCAACGCGGCTAAACATTTCTATTGGAACCTGGCGTTGGTATTCTGCAAGGTTAAGCTCAATAAACTGCACCTTTCTTGAAAGATTTCCAATTACAAGAACGGATTTGCCTTCGTTACTTCTTATGAAGGTTAGAACTTTGGGGTTTTCTGGATTTAAGAATTTAATTTTTCCTCTTCCAAAAGCTGAATACTGTTTTCTTAGTGAAATAAGATTTTTCATCCACCAAAGGAGAGAGCTGGGGTTGTTTTGCTGAACCTCAACGTTGATAGCTTCGTAATGGTATTCTGGGTTTATCACAGCTGGCAGGTACAGGCTTTGAGGGTCCGCTTTTGAAAAACCTGCGTTTCTGTCCGGGCTCCACTGAAACGGTGTTCTTACGCCATCTCTGTCACCAAGATATATGTTGTCGCCCATGCCAATTTCGTCCCCGTAGTAAATTACAGGTGTACCAGGAAGTGAGAATAATAGGGCAACAAGAAGTTCGATTTGCCGGCGGTCATTTTCTAATAGCGGTGCAAGACGCTGGCGTATTCCAAGGTTAATGATTGAACGGGAGTTTGTGGCATAAACCCTGTACATGTAGTCGCGTTCTTCATCTGTGACCATTTCTAGGGTTAGTTCATCATGGTTTCTTAGAAAAGTTGCCCATTGACAGTTTTCTGGAATGTCTGGTGTCTGTTTTAGAATATCAATTATTGAAAATCTGTCCTCCATTTTTAGTGCCATAAAAAGTCTTGGCATAAGTGGGAAATGGAAACACATGTGACATTCATCACCTTTTCCAAAATAAGAAACAGCATCCTCCGGCCACTGGTTGGCTTCGGCTAAAAGAACGCGGTTTGGATATTTCTTTTCAATTCTTTTGCGAAGTCCTTTTAAAAACACGTGAGTTTCGGGAAGGTTTTCACAATCTGTGTTTTCTCTTTCAAAAAGATAGGGAATGGCGTCAAGACGCATTCCATCCACCCCTAGGTCCATCCAGAAATCAAGAACCTTAAATATGGCGTTGGTCACTTCGGGATTATCAAAATTAAGATCGGGCTGGTGTGAATAAAATCTGTGCCAGTAATAGCGTTTTGAAATAGGGTCCCATGACCAGTTTGAAGTTTCAAAATCCTTAAATATTATTCTGGCATCTTCATATTTATTAGGGTGGTCGCTCCATACATAAAAGTCTTTGTATTTATTGTCGGGTCTTGTGTCCCTTGATAGTTTAAACCATTCATGCTGGTCGGATGTATGGTTAATTACGAGTTCTGTAATTACCTTGATCCCTCTTTTATGGGCCTCGCGCATGAGATCCTTGAAATCGCGAAGAGTGCCGTAATCTGGGTTGATGTTAAAATAATCTGCGATGTCGTATCCATCATCTTTAAGAGGGGATGGATAAAAAGGAAGCAGCCAGATTGCCGTAATTCCAAGATCTGCAATGTAATCTAGTTTTTCTATGAGCCCCCTGAAATCGCCAATACCATCATTATTGCTGTCAAAAAATGACCTTATGTGTACTTCATAAATAATGGCGTCCTTGTACCAGAGTGGGTCTCTTTTGAAGGAAGTCTGACTATTTTTTTTTGTTTTCTGAGCGCTTATTTCCATAATGGTGCTTACCTTAGTCGTAGTAGTCAAAATTTCTTTCGGTTTTTATTTTTTGTTTAATTGCAAAAACGTGGGCCGGTATTGCGTGCGGATCAAGCTCAATAAAATTTAAGCGTCCTTGCCAGAAATAACGGGCATTGCTTAATAAATCGTGAACCTGGAAAGTGTCCCACTCGTTAATGCCCCACTCATGAAGAGGGATTTCAAGGTTGCCAGATTGTTTATTATAGGGGTCCAGGTTTACAATAACCAGAACTATGTTGGATTTGTCGTTTGTGTGTTTGGAGAACGCAAGAAGAGAATTATTTTCAATGTTGTGAAAACGGATGTTGTTGTTGATTTTAAATGCGGGGTTATATTTTCTTATGCTGTTTATGCGTTTCATTATTGGCGCAATAGAATCCGGGCGTTCAAGGTCCCAGGTTCTGATTTCGTATTTTTCAGAATCCAGATAGTCTTCGCTGTTGTGTTCTGGGTAATCTTTCTTTGCAGTACCCTCGCAAAGTTCATAAACAGGGCCATAAACGCCGTAGTTGCTTGATAAAGTTCCCGCAAGAATAAGTTTTTGAATAAAAGCAGGGCGGCCGCCGTATTGAAGCATTTCCATTAAGATGTCTGGTGTGTTTGTCCAAAAATTTGGCCTGAAATAATTTACCATGTTTGTTTTAGTGAGTTCGTTCATGTAGGTTTGAATTTCAGTTTTTGTATTTCTCCAGGTAAAATATGTATAAGACTGGCTAAAGCCAATTTTCGCAAGCGTTTGCATAACGTGTGGGCGCGTGAAGGCTTCTGCAAGAAAAACTGTTTCAGGATAATCTTTTTTAACTTCTCTTATTAACCACTCCCAGAACGGAAATGGCTTTGTGTGTGGGTTATCAACTCTGAAAATACTGACACCCTTTTGAATCCAGAAAACAACAATTGATTTAAGCTCCTCCCAAAGGGCCACCCAGTCTTTGCATTCAAAATCAAATGGATAAATGTCCTGATATTTTTTGGGTGGGTTCTCGGCATATTGTATTGTCCCGTCTATGCGCATTGTGAACCACTCGGGATGTTCGGTTACATACGGATGGTCGGGCGAACATTGATAAGCAAGATCAAGTGCAATTTTTACGTTAAGTTTATTGGCTTTTTTAATTAGACTAGCAAAATCATCAAAGTTTCCCAGTTCAGGAAGTATGGATTTGTGTCCACCAGTACTGGCACCAATTGCCCATGGGCAGCCAACATCGTCAGGTTGTGCTTCGGTTGCATTGTTCTTACCTTTTCTGTGTGAAAAACCAATTGGATGAATTGGTGGAAAATAAACAACGTTAAAGCCAAGGTTTGCTACATATTCCAGGCGCATTTCGCAATCCTTTAATGTGCCGTGTTTGCCTGATTCGGTGTTTGTTGAGCGAGGAAAAAACTCGTACCAGGCGCTAAAATTTGCTATTTCCGGTTCAACACTTACCTTAAGTGTCTTTTCGTATTTAATGTATGAGACTTCGTCTTTAATGTTGTATGCAATTTGAGTAAGTCTGCTTTCGTCTACGATGGATAAAACTTCTTGTGTGTTTATATTTGCAATTAACCGTTCAAATTTTGAGATTATTTCGTTTAAATATTTTGCATCTTCATTGGAAACACTGTCTTGCCAGGAGTTTAAAAATATTATTGCCAGCTTAAGGTCGAGAGTGATTTCCTGCATGGCTTCAACACGTTTTTTTAAATCCCTTTTCCATGTGGCAAATCTGTCAATTGATGCTTCAACTGTGTAGTAATAGTTTTCAAGAGTGGTAATTATAAATTCAGAGGTCCAGATATCATTTCCAATAGGGGAAAGTGGAAGTTTACTCCATTCTTTATTGCTTTCATTTTTGAATAGAAGGTTACCTTTAAGCTCACAGTGACTATCGCAAACAATAATTGCATTAACTTGCAATGTTTCGTTAACAGCTTTTTTAACAAAGAATTTACCTTCATTGATTTCGGGTGTGACCCTGTAAAAAGAAACGCGAGATTGTGGCGCTTCTTTTGATGAAGTAGTAGTATTTTTTGTTGTTTGTGAGTTATTTTTTTGTGTTCTTGACTTTTGTGTGTACATGTCTTTAATTTATCCTACGAGATTGTGGGAACTTCTCAATGTGACTTTCAATGTAAGTTCTAAATATTTGTTTTTTGGATCGTAACATTGATGGTTACACTTAGAATTGTCAATATGCGTGATTGGTAAATGTAGGGTTTTCTTATAAAATTGACTGCTGTTTACCGTGTTGTGCATATTGTCATCTTATAGCTCATTGTGTTGTAACTTTAGAAGTCTAAAATGGACTTTTATTGGTTTTTTAACCCTTTATAGGAGATAAAAAATGTCAAGAACTAATATGCGTACAAATAAACCAAAAACTACACCTAAAACACTTCCAAAAGCCCAAAAACCAACCAGCTTGGTCAGGAAAGAAGAGCCAAAAGTTGAAAAGAAAACAATCAGCTTTCCAGCCATAAAAGTTAGTGCAGAAGAAAGACAAAGAATGGTTCAGGAAAATGCTTATTACATTGCGGAAAAAGATGGTTTTCAGGCTGGTCAAGAAGGCAGATATTGGATTGAAGCAGAAGCCAAAATTGATGCCCTACTAAACAAAGGTTCAACAAGACTTAGAAACTAGTTTCCTGGTTAAATACCGGGGCTGTTTGTAGCTTTTTTGCCGGAGCAGTTTTCATTTATTTTTTAGAGATTAATTTTAAGACTCTTATGTACTCCTGTTTTTTTTTGGAGTGATATTGGGCGTTTTACACTTTGCTGCGTTTGGGGTGGTCCAAGCCTCTTGGGCTTTTAACTAAATGCAGTTTTTCCCATTTGCGCTTGAGAAACCTTACCCAAAGCATGGTCCCAAAAGATACTATGTAGAGTGTTGCGGCAATCCAGGCACCCCAAGAACCAAGTGAGGGGGCGTGTTTTGAAATAAGCAGTGCGCCACCAATGCCAACACCCCAGGCTAAACCAACCTGGGTGACTGCTGGCCAAAATGTATCGCCCGCGCCTCTTAGTGCACCAATAAATGTAATACAAAGAGAATCAAACGCCTGGACAATGATAATTAAAATAAAAAGACTAGTGGCAATTTTTTGAACATTAGGGTCGCCGGTTGAATTAAAAAATGCGACAAGCTCTTCTCTGAAAATCCATGCAAGAACCCCCGCTGTAATCATATAAGCTTCAGATAAAAGCAGCCCAACGTGCGCTCTTCGCCAGGCAAGATCAAATTGCCTTGAACCACAGTACTTTCCAACAATAGCGGTGCATGCAATTCCAATTCCTATCGAGGGCATAAAGCCAAGGTGCCAGTATCTGTTAAGTATGGCGGTTGCTGCCAGATGGTCCGTTCCAAACCTGCCAATTATTACGCTCATAAAAACGGTCCACATCATTATGTCGCTTAAAAAATTCGCTCCCGACGGGGTGCCTATTTTTAGAAGTTGTTTCATTGCAATCCAATTAAAACTGCAGGCCTTGGTTACGCTAAAACGCTGACTTAAGGGACCTGTAAGAAATATTGCAGCTAGAATAAATAGTTCAAAAAAACCGCCGATTACGGTTCCAATTGCAGCACCTGTTAGTCCAAGCTTTGGAAAACCAAAGTTTCCAAAAATTAACAAGTAGTTTGCTCCAACATTTATAATGTTTCCAACAACTCCACCAATTAAGGTTATTACGGGTTTGTGAATGCCAATAAAAAAATTACTTATGGCCTTTGAAACCATTACGATTCCGCTGCCTGCCATCATTATTCTAAAATATGAAATTTCAAGCTTTTCTATTCCAGGTTCGTGCCCGAAGAGTTTAAAAATATAAGGAGCAATAGGTATTAGCGTTAATAGGAACAGTCCGGCAAAGATCCCAATCCACACTCCCTGCCAACCGTAAAGGGCAGCGCGCTTTGGTTTTCCTGCGCCAAGATTTTGTGATGCAAATGTGTTAACGCAGGTTAAAGTGCCCATGAAAAAACAAATTGCAGCAAAAGATGATATTCCGGCCGTCATGTGGGCCACTAAAGTTTTTTTACCAAGCAGGGAAACCATCCAGCCGTCAACAAATTGCATGAGTGTGAAACTCGTCATATTAATTGTGCTAGGTATTGCTATTGTTAGGACCTCACTTAGGCCCCAGTAGGGTAGTGGATCAATGGTGTTTTTTTTTGAAAAGAGCTTCACTTTGTTTTATTGCCTTATTGTTTGTTGCTGCTTGAAATAAACATATATACTGTTTTTAATTTTTCTTCTTATGAAAAATTTTTGTGTGTAAAAATTATATTCTATATCTGAAGCGATGCATGGTTGGTATTGTAGTGTCAATTTTTTGTGAGATTAGTGTCTCGTTTTTTGTATCACCCGTGTGGTGGGACAGTATGTCTTGTCTCACTGGGACATGCTACGGTGTATAAATTGACGAAAATTTTGTTCTATGGTTGTTTAATTTGAGATGAGTGGTGAAAAAAATATATCACTCATGGCACGCCTCTTGCTCTATGGTCGGATGAATAACAAAACTTAATAGGAGGCAATATGAGATACTTAAAAGTTTTTTTAGCGACGGTGGCTTTAGTTAGCCTGTTTGGTATTTCAAAAGTGTCAGCCGAAGAGCGAAACGTTGATTACGTTATTAGGAAGCATCTGCCAGCGAACGTTTATTTTTCAAGGGCCTATGAAGAGGGAAGCAACGTTGGGATTATTACTGAAGGTTATTATCCAAGTAGTTGCTACAGGGCAGCCAAACAGAAGGTTTTTAAAGATGGAAACATTATTACAATTAAGAAGTTTGTGAAGGTTTATACTGGCCATATTTGCCCAATGGTTATTGTTCCGTTTTCCGAAAAGATTAACTTAGGAAAACTCAAAGCTGGCGATTATGAAATCTTATTTGTAGACGAATTTGGACGCGACCACAAATTCGGCAACTTAGAGGTCTTAAACTGAGTTTTATTAAACTCATTTTTACATAAAATGTCCGGTTCTCACCCCCAGAGAACCGGATATTTACTTTTAAATACCCAGGATTTTTTGTGACTTTAAAATCATGCGTCAGTCATCTGAAATACCCAAAATAGGCCAATTTCTTCAGTTCAGTGAACTCCTAAATAAACTTTGTGTTTTACTATTCTTCGTCATTGGCTGCCTCTTCGCAGGAAAATTTACGAACTATCCAGTGATACTTACCACCTCCATCAATACCATATCCAAGCGCATAAATACTCCCGTCCTGATCGGTTTTTATTTCATAAGCCCCGGCATGATTATTTGCATCTGCCTGATAATCATCAACTGTTGCCCACGTGGTACCTTTATCTGTACTTTTTCTTGTGATCCAATGGCGTATATTATTTGAATCCAGTGCAATACCTGTAACATAATAATTACCATCAAGATCCATAGTGAATTTTTCTGCCATTGCTTTTTTACTTTCCACCAACTGATAATCATCAATTGTTGTCCATGTTTTTCCATCATCAGTACTTCTTCTAACCACCCAATATCCCGTTGTTGATGTATGAAACTGACTGTTAAAATCACCAATACCGACTGCAAAAAGATCCCCACTTGTTTTGTCATAATGTAATCCAAGTGAGTTTGTGTATTTTGTACTAACTCCAGATGTTCTTGAATATCGACTTATTGTCGTCCAAAATTTTCCACTATTTTTTCCACGCCTAATATACCAATTATCACAACCATTACTATCAAAATAAATACCACCAGAATAAACGTTCCCTTTATCATCTGATGTCATTGCAAGACCCAAACCACTTTGTCCAGAATATGGCATAGTATCAACGATACTCCAAGTACCACCAGCGTTGGAACTTGCACGCGTTATCCAATAAAAATCACCCGTTTCAGTATTATAGTCCAATCCTGTTGTATAAATCACTCCATTTGTATCTATTGCCATACCCTGTGAAAGTGTTACTGGTACAGAAAAAGATGGATGGTAATCTGAAATCCTATACTATATAATAATTGTAACTCAATGCTGTTCACTTAAGTCATAAAAAAATAAAGTGAACATACTCCCCAGCCTTAAAAGACTGGGGTTTTCTGGCTAAGAATTATAAATTTTGGAATTATAGAATCCAGAACCAAGAAACTGGACCTGTGAAAAGCCCAATTTTAAGCTGGTCCGTTTTCGTGTTAATTGTTTTTACACTTAAAAAACAATTAAACGTGTCATGGCTGACACATGCTTAATATTACAGGGATTTATTCTGTGCGGGCCGCATAAATTGTGGCCCGTGTTTTGCTCCTAACAAAGGCAGTAGCGGACTAATTAATTTAAATTTTCTAAAGGAGCCAAATGATAAAAGTAAAAAAACCGTTCATTTTATTAATAGCTATTTCGTTTGCAATAGGTAACTTTGCATTTTCTGAAGAAGAAAGTGACTCGCAAAAATGGACAAGAGAAAATTTTGATTCCTATTTTGATATTGGTGCCACAGTTGGGTACGGAAAAGATGCGGACCCAAGTGGTGACGCCACAATGGATGAACCCAACCAAATGGGGCTTGTTTTAGGTGGTACAACACACGGAAATTTAATAGGTAAAAATAAATGGTACGGTCAGGATACATTGAGACTTAAGGTTGGAAATAGTATTGGTTTATCATCATCAGGAATGGGTGGGGTCGGTTTTTTTGGTCTTTCGGAAGGGAAAAGTGGTCTGGCACCTATGATTGGTTTGGAACCATTTAATATAAGTTTTAATGTTGATTCATTGCCAGACCGGAACCAAGAAGATTTCATAGAATGGAACCCTGCAATTGCAGCAGGTGTTGTTATGGGTACGGATACTTGCCGCTTACTTACAGTTGTAAGAGGGGTTGCGGGTCTTGGAACTTTAGGAAAAGATGGTTTCAGGCACGGATATGGCGCTGGTCTTTATGCCGCTTGCGGTGATTTTAATTTGGGTGCCGATGCCACTCGTTTAATTACAGTAAACAGGGATGTTGATGTTGCAAATGCCGATATGGCCATTAACCTTTCTGATGGAAATACCGGGTTTGGTTTTAGGGTCGAGAGTATTACAACAAGAGATAAAAAATCTGACCTTCCTTTTTATGCAATGCCTGACACCATAGGCGGCGATGAACAGGAAGTAAGAGGAGTTGTTTCTATAAGATTAGGTTTTGGAGACAAAAAAAGCAGAAAAATTGCGGAAGCAAGAGCCGACAAGGCTGAATAAAAATTCATAATAAAATTTAGGCATGAAAAAATTGCGTATTTTGGCCCCATCTCAGACAAATGACGATGGGGCCATTTTTTGAGTGATTTATTTTTGGGAATGAGCAACAAACTGCCCGGTCAGTTATAGTGAGCTATTATTTATTTCTTAATTTTTCAATTTCATTGTGCAGGTTGCGAGTTCTTTGAGCAATCTCACTACCTACTTCTTTTTGGTATCTTTCAATGACCATTTCTATGGTGCCTTGTTTGTCGTAAAACGTTAGGCTATCGGCGTAGTTTATGATTTTTTCTTCAATGGTTTGTGGCATGTAATCTTTTTCTGGAATGTTTAGGTTCTGCTTTTTTATGTCATTTGCATTAATACCTGAGCCTATATGGTTTTCGCAAACTCTGGCATAAGCTTCATCTAGCCCTTCAGCTCGCAAAATGTTTGCGCCATCAACCCCGTGCTTAATGATGTTAGCCGAGCCTGGGGGGTGTTTATATCTGCCAATATCATGGAGGATGGATGCTGCTTTTATAAAATCAATATTAACCGTGTGGCCGTTTTTTATAATTTCACTTGCAATTTTTATCGCAATTTCCTGCACTTTTTTTACATGCTTAAAAATTATATCAAAACGTTTAGAATCCGGGGCGTGTTTTTTTAGAAGCTCAATGGCCCAAGCTTCGGTTATGTGCTTCATATAAGCTTGAATTTAACATTTTTATTAAAATATATTCATATTTTTTTTGATCCCACTGATTGTGGGTAAAAAGCCTTATGATACGGCAAGATGGTGCAGTGCGCCCGGCGTGTGGCGCTGATTTATTATAGTGGTGACCTTGACAAAACATTAGAATATGCTTATATTCTAATGTATGGACAAGGAACTTAAACGCTTATCAAAGAGTGCAGAGGAGGTAACAGGGTACTTAAAGGCCCTGTCGCACAAGACCAGGCTTTTAATGCTCTGTTTTATTGGAGAAGAGGAAAAGAGTGTCCAGCAGCTTGAGGGTTTTTTAGAGACTTCACAAAGCAATGTGTCGCAGCATTTGGCAAAGCTAAGAGACAAGGGAATACTTAAAACCAGAAAGGACGCAAACGTGGTGTTTTACAGTATTAAAGACATAAGGGTACTTAATCTGGTTAGAGCGCTGCAAAGCCATTTTTGTTAAAAAAAAATAAGTTATATATTAGAAAATGCGAATATACTAATAAATGGAACAAAGGAAATAAAGGAGGACCATATGAATGAAATTTTAATACTTAGAGTAATAACAGCAGGGCTTGTTGGAGGAGGGGCCGGATACTTGTATTTTAAACTTGTGGGATGCAAAACAGGTACATGCCCAATTACCTCAAGTCCGCTTAGAAGCTCACTTTATGGAGCTTTTATTGGTATTTTGTTTTCGTTAGGAGGGTCAAATGTTTAATTTTCTAAAAACAGAAAAAAGAAAAGAAGGAGAAAATATGACTGACAAAAAACTAACACATCTAACAGATGCAACATTTAACGATTATATTAAGAACACTAAAGAACCAGTGTTTGTGGATTTCTGGGCGCCATGGTGCGGACCATGCCGAACGCTTGGGCCCATTATGGAGGAAATCGCGAAAGAACATCCTGAGGTAAAGGTTGTAAAAGTAAACGTTGATGAAAATCCAAACATAGCAATGAAATTTGCTATTCGCGGAATTCCAACGGTGAAAGTCTTTAAGAACGAAAAAGAAGTTTTTACAACTGCAGGCGCTTACCCCAAGGAATATTGGAAGGGTGTTATAAAAGACGTGGCATAAAATAAACCATAGTGATTTTTTACAACAACACTTTGTGTGCTTTGGCATTTTACTGTTAAAAGTACGCCTTTGTTATAACTCCATCGCTAAGCCCCCAGCCAAGCTGGGGTGAATCCCAAAGTTTTACAA
>CAZQUK010000077.1:10395-11551 GCA_964596435.1 uncultured Oligoflexia bacterium | reverse complement strand
TTTTTCTATCTATTTCGTCTAGACACTTAAGTTTTTTTGCTCAATTGGGGTAGTATATAAATTTAACTGCCCGACGATCGAGTGCGAAAAATCGGCCAACTATTCAATATAATCGGCCAACTATTCAATATAATCGGCCAACTATTCAATATAAACGGAAAGCATCTTGTCCCCAGGAATGATTTTTTCAACAACATCCATACCTGACGTTACCTGTCCAAAAACTGTGTAATTACCATCAAGATGTGGTTGTGGTTCAAGAACAATATAGAACTGGGAATCGGCAGAATTCGGGTCCTGCGATCTAGCCATCGCAACGGCCCCTTTTATGTGACGTCTTTGGTTAAATTCAGCATTAAGTTTAACTCCACTTCCGCCAGTTCCGTTGCCATCGGGGTCTCCACCCTGCACAACAAATCCAGGCACCACTCTATGAAAAGTTAAACCGCTATAAAAGCCCTGATTAATTAATGTAACAATGCGCTCAACAGTCTTAGGTGCATCTTTTGGAAAAAATTTAAAACTAATATTTCCATTTTTTGTTTTAATGATGGCAGTTGATTTTGAAAGTCCATCATCACCTTCTGATAAATCCGCTTTTACTAAGTTTTCAGGTTTGTTCATTGCGCCCTCTTTTGTGGATGTTTCTGTGTTTCTATCTGAGAAAAAATTAATATATCCATAAACTCCACCGGCAACAAGCACAAGAATGCCGAAAATCACCAATAATAAAACATTTCTTTTTTTGCTCATTTTAATATTTCCTCTCTAAAAATTAGAACCAGAATTTTAAACTGGCCATTGCCTGAAAAATGCTTGGTTGAGTCTGACTTAATCCCACAAAATAAATTAGCTCCGGTCCCACTGTAAATCTGCCAACCCTAAAATCGTAAACAAGTCTTAAACCAGGAGCAAACTCCATTGAACTATTTGCAAGTTCAGTTTTCTCGCCCCCTGTTACAGTCGTTTCGCCTGTGTCTTCATTCTCTGTTAATGTGCCACCAATAATAACTGTTGCGATTGTTGTTGTGCTTATTAATGCAAGCCTCACACCTGCATTGAAACCTTCACCTTCTTCAAAAAAGAAAGTTCCATCAACTCCAAAAATTTTAGTAGCTGAACTTGCCGTAACATATCCTGCGCTAGTGTTTGCAAC
>CAZQUK010000077.1:4933-10385 GCA_964596435.1 uncultured Oligoflexia bacterium | reverse complement strand
CCAGTGTAAAACACACCCGCCCCAACTTTTCCCCAAACTCTGTAATTAGCACTTCCCCCAACGGTAGTTGCACCACTGCTAAGGCTCGGGAAGCTACCTCCAAACGAAGGTCCAAAGGAACCTGTGCCCCCACTTGCTGCGTAAGTACTTAAAGGCAAAAGGGAAACTAGCACACCGCCCACTCCCATAATAGCCAAATTTCTAGAAAACCAGCTCATATTAATATGTTAAATGATTTTTAAAATTCTGCCACTTTTCAAATATGATTATTTTTCTAACTTGACCTTGATGGTTTTGTCGTCTATTTTCGCATGGCTCTATATGCTAGTGGGCTTTTTTTGCCTTATTTTTGTGTGTTGAGCTGTATGTGGGGCCTTAAAGTTTTTGTATGCAATACGGTAAGGCTTTAATAATAAAGAAGAAAAAGGATGATTTTACTGAATGCCAACAATTAATCAGCTTATAAGAAAAGGTCGCAAAACAAGAGGATGGAAAACAGATTCGCCAGCTCTTCAGAGTTGTCCGCAAAAACGTGGGGTTTGCACACGCGTTTACACTTCCACTCCTAAAAAACCAAACTCAGCTTTGAGAAAAGTTTGTCGTGTGCGTTTAACAAATGGGTTTGAGGTTTCCTCTTACATACCAGGTGTTGGACACAATCTTCAGGAACACTCAATTGTACTTATTCGTGGCGGTAGAGTGAAGGATCTACCTGGTGTTCGTTATCATACTGTGCGCGGTGTTTTAGATACACAAGGTGTAGCAAACCGCAAACAAAGTCGTTCAAAATACGGCGCAAAGAAAAATCCAAGTGTGGTTGGTTAACAATTTTTAGATAGGAAAATATAAATGGCACGAAAAAACAGAGCAAAAAAAAGAGAAATTATTCCAGATCCAAAGTTTAACGACATCGTTGTTGCACAATTTTTAACCATCATTATGAGAAAAGGTAAAAAATCCTTAGCTGAAGGTATTTTTTATACTGCTCTAGATGTGATAGAAGAAAAAACCGGAGAAAACGGACTTCAGATTTTCAAAAAAGGATTGGAAAATGTGAAACCAGTTTTAGAGGTAAAATCACGCCGTATCGGTGGTGCAAATTATCAGGTTCCAATAGAAGTTAAACCGAATCGTAGGCAGTCCTTGGCCTCTCGTTGGATTGTCGATTCTGCTCAGACCAGACCTGAGCATTCAACGTCTGAACGCTTGGCAATGGAGCTCATTGAAGCTTCAAATGGACAGGGTGGCGCTATAAAAAAACGTGAAGATGTGCACAGAATGGCAGAAGCAAATAAAGCATTCGCACATTTTCGTTGGTAATTTTTTATATTTACTCATATAAATAAATAATAACAGTAGATGGTTGTTGGTTAAATATTAACTTAAGGAATTCTTGCGTAATGGCCCCTGTGTTTCCTCTAAATATGGTTCGTAATATTGGAATAATGGCTCACATTGATGCCGGAAAAACTACCACAACCGAACGAATCCTTTTTTATACGGGCAAAACTCATAAAATTGGTGAAGTACACGACGGCACGGCTGTTATGGATTGGATGGAGCAGGAGCAGGAACGTGGTATTACAATTACTTCAGCAGCAACAACCTGTATTTGGAAAAAGCACAGGATAAACATTATAGATACACCCGGGCACGTTGACTTTACAATCGAGGTTGAGAGGTCTTTGCGGGTTTTAGATGGTGCAATTGCTGTTTTTTGTGCCGTGGGAGGGGTCGAGCCGCAATCAGAAACAGTGTGGCGGCAGGCTGACAAATATAAGGTTCCCCGTGTTGCTTTTATAAATAAAATGGATAGAACTGGCGCTGATTTTTATTCTGTCATGGGTCAGATAAAAGATAGATTAAATGCCACACCCGTTGCACTTCAACTTCCTTGGGGGAAAGAAGATAAATTTCAGGGTGTAATTGATTTAGTAGAAATGAAGGCCATTGTGTGGTTAACAGAAGATCTTGGCGCCTCGTTTAAGCAAGTGGAAATTCCTGAAGATTTGCAGGAAACAGTGGGGGAATATAGGGAAAAACTCCTTGAATCCGCCTCTGAGTTTGATGATGCTTTGATGGAAAAATATCTTTCCGGAGATAATATTGAGCCGGCCGAGATTATACAGGCAATAAGAAAAGGCTCGTTGGGTTTTAAGCTAGTTCCTGTTTTTTGCGGTTCAGCTTTTAAAAATAAAGGTGTCCAACCGCTTCTTGATTCAATTGTGAATTTTTTGCCCTCCCCGCTTGATGTTCCACCAGTTGAGGGGCGCGACCCCAAAAATCTTGAAGAAATAATTACACGGAAAGCAGATAATAATGAGCCCTTTTCCGCACTTGCTTTTAAAATTGCAAAGGATCCTTTTGTCGGCACTCTTGTTTATTTTAGAGTTTACTCAGGCAAGCTTGAAGCGGGTAAAACTTTTTATAATGTGGCTCAGGATAAGCGCGAACGTATGGGTAGAATTCTACTTATGCACGCCAATAAACGCGAAGATTTAACCGAAGTGTGTGCGGGAGATATTGCAGCGACCGTTGGTTTGCGTTTAACAAAAACCGGTGATACTTTATGTGATTTTAAGGACCCCATTTTGCTGGAAAGAATTGTGTTTCCTGAGCCTGTGATTTCAGTTGCAATTGAGCCGAAAACGCAAGTTGATCAGGAAAAATTAGCAAAGTCGCTTGAAAGTTTGGAGCGTGAGGACCCATCTTTTAGGGTTATTACTAACGAGGAAACATCTCAGACCTTAATTAGCGGTATGGGCGAGCTTCATCTTGAAATTATTGTGGAGCGGCTGAAGCGAGAATACAGGGTTAATGCAAATATTGGAACTCCACAGGTTGCATACAAAGAGACCATTCAGTTTCCAGCAGAGTCAGAAGGAAAATTTATCAGACAATCAGGCGGCAAAGGGCAGTATGGACATTGTAAAATAAAAATTGAGCCGCTAACAAGGGGGGGCGGTTATGAGTTTGTTGATGCAACTAAGGGTGGTGTGATTCCAAAACAGTTTGTGGTGTCAATAAATAAAGGCATAAAAGAAACGCTTTTTGGGGGGCTTTTAGCGGGTTATCAACTTACCGATATTAAAGTAACGCTTTTAGGTGGTTCGGCCCACGAAGTTGATTCATCAGAAATTGCTTATCAGATAGCCGGATCGATGGCTCTTAAGGAAGCTGGAAAAAAAGCAGGGCCCACTTTTTTAGAACCCATAATGAGCCTTGAGGTTGTTTGTCCTGAAGAATACATGGGTGGCGTTATTGGCGATTTAACAAGCAGACGCGGTAAAATTTTAAGCATGAAGGAAAGACATAAGCTTCAGGTTATTGCGGCCGAAGTACCGCTTGCCACAATGTTTGGCTATTCGACCGATATTCGTTCGGTTACGCAAGGGCGTGGAACTTTTACGCTGGAACCTAAGCGTTACGAAATGGTTCCAGACAACATAGCAAAAGAAATCAGACTTAGGGTTTGTGGATATTAGATTGTATCGACTTGTTATTAATCTTCACACCAAATAACCAACCGTGTTGGTCTAGTATTAAAATAATATTTTTTTTTGGGGGAAAAACTCTTGTATTCTTTGATGCTAGTCGGTATACGTGCTCTTTATGCGTAAAAAGTGCACCCAAAGGAATTATATATAAGTGTAGTACTGCTTGGGAACACCGTGCGATTAATGGAGCTTAAAATATGGCCGTGGAACATAAAATTCGAATTAAACTCAAAGCATTTGATCATCGGGTTTTAGATCAATCCGTTTGGGAAATTGTTAGTACAGCAAAGCGTACTGGAGCCATGGTTCGAGGGCCTATTCCACTTCCAACAGTAATAAATAAATATTGTGTTTTAAGATCACCGCATATTGATAAAAAATCTCGAGAGCAGTTCGAAGTTCGAACGCACAAGAGACTTTTGGATATTGTTGAACCAACACAGCAGACCGTTGACTCTTTAATGAAGCTTGATTTGTCTGCAGGTGTTGATGTTGAAATAAAATCCTGACTTGGAGTTTGATACTGCCCTTTGAAATTACCCAAAGGGAAAGTCAGCTCAAAGTTATGTAAGGTATGAAAGCATCCGGAAGGATAACCCAACAACTTTCCCGGTGATGCTGTACTGATGCTAGATTAGGTAAAAAAATAAGGAAGCAGAGCGCGCCGCAACTATGGCGTGATCTGTGGTAGAGCACACTAAGAACATGGGTAATAACATGGGTAGAAACATGGACAAAAACGTGGATAACAACAATAAAAATATTGCTGACAGCAACGTCGATAAAAAAACGGAAGGTAAAGCGCCAGAAGAAAATACCGCAGAAAATTCAGTAGAAAACGTTGTAGATGAAACCGCGGTGAAAGCAGCGAAAAAAGACGACGGTTTATCAAAGGTGGCTTTATTGGATGGCAAAGGCGGGATTCTTGGCGTGAAGGCAGGAATGACTCAGGTTTATGACGAAGAAGGCCAGGCTATTGCAGTTACAGTTATTGATTTAAGACCGAACGTTATTACGCAGTTAAAAACAAAAGAAAAAGATGGCTATAGAGCAGTTCAAATCGGTTTTTTGGAAAAGAAAACCAAAAAAATGAATAAAACAGAAACAGGTCGTCTTAAAAAATTAAGTCTTGATAATGGCTTTTATCACTATCAAGAGTTTAAATTAAAAGATTCTGCTAAAGTTGATGGTTACAGGGTTGGACAGGTTCTATCCGCAGATTTTATAAAGGATGGTGATTTTGTAGATGTAACGTCAATTAGCAAGGGTAAGGGGTTCCAGGGCGTTATGAAGCGCTATCATTTTGGTGGTGGTCCGGCATCACATGGAGCGTCGGTTTGTCACAGACAGATAGGTTCAATTGGAAACCGCGCCGATCCAGGAAAAGTTTTTAAGAATAAAAAAATGGCAGGTCACATGGGTGACAGAAAAGTTACTGTTCAAAATATTCGTGTTTTCAAGGTTGATAATGAACAGAATGTTTTACTTATTCACGGTAGTGTACCCGGTTCAAAAAGCAGTGTTGTTACTGTTCAGAGGGCCGTTAAAAAATTATCCGTTCAAGCGTAAAGCAAACAAAGAGGAAGAAGGAAGGTTAAAAAAAATGCCAACTCTTGATGTTGTAAATCAAAAAAACAAAAAGGTTGGAACTCAAGATCTGAGTGATGAAGTTTTTAATGTAAAAATTAACACAGATCTGGTTCATCAAGTTCTTTGTGCCCAGCGCGCAGCCAGGCGGCAAGGGACCAGCAAAGTAAAAACACGTACTGAAGTGCGTGGGACAACTAAAAAGCCTTTTAAGCAAAAAGGTACCGGTAATGCTCGTCAGGGTTCACGCAGATCGCCTCTGCTAGTCGGCGGCGGTGTTGTGCACGGTCCAGCACCAAGGAACTATGCTCAGGCAACGCCAAAAAAAATGGTACAAGGTGCGCTAAGAGCTGTTTTAACAGACAAAG
>CAZQUK010000077.1:0-4923 GCA_964596435.1 uncultured Oligoflexia bacterium | reverse complement strand
AAGTTCGCAGCAGCAGGTTCATCATCATCGATGAATTTAAGCTTGAAAGCAACAAAACAAAAGAGTTTTTTGGAATTATCAGAAACGATTTTAAATTAACAAAAGCTTTAATTTTAGATAAAGCTAATCGTAATCTTGAGCTTTCATCCAGAAATATTCCGCATATTAAATTTATGAGAGAAGAAGGTCTTAATGTTTACGATCTTCTGAATTACGAATGGTTATTAATCACAAAGGAAGCCGTTGCCGAGGTTCAAAGCAGACTGACGCCAACAAAGACACGTAAATCTGTAACGGGAGAAGCTAATGCGTAACATATACGAAATAATTAAAAGACCGATAGTGAGCGAGAAAAGTTCTGCGTTGTCAGAAGTTGGTCATAAATATGTTTTTGAGGTAGCACCAAAGGCCAAAAAGAATGAGATCAAAAGGGCTGTTGAGGAACTTTTTAAGGTTGATGTTGAACGTATTCATACTTTAGTGGTTCACGGTAAATTTAAACAAGTCGGTCGGGTACAGACGAAACGATCGAATTGGAAAAAGGCAATAGTTACAATTAAAGAGGGACAGAAAATAGAACTGTTTCAGTCCAGGTAACAGGAGTTAATTAGTTATGCCAAATAAAACATTTAAACCAATGACAAGTACGCAGCGCCTAAAAACGGTTGCAGATTTTTCAGTTCTTACCAAAAGAAAAGAAAAGCCAAAGACTCCCAAAGCGCTTATCGCCGTTCGTAACAGAAAGGCTGGACGAAATGCATATGGAAGAATCACGGTAAGACATCGCGGTGGTGGACACAAGCGCCAATATAGATTAATTGATTTTAAGCGTGATAAGTTTGATATTCTAGGAAAGGTAGTGTCAATTGAGTATGATCCAAATCGTACAGCATATATTGCGCTTATCAATTACGCTGATGGCGATAAAAGGTATATTTTATCACCTGTGCTGCTTAAGGTTGGTGATAGCGTTATTTCAGGCAACAAAACTGACATTCAACCAGGAAATCATCTTTTACTTTCCGAGATCCCGGTAGGAACTTTAATACACAATATTGAATTATTGCCAGGTCGTGGTGGTAAAATGGCAAGATCAGCGGGCGGTTATGCCCAGCTGATGGCCAAGGATAAGGGTTACTGTCATATTAAATTACCCAGTGGTGAAATCAGGTTGGTTCTCGGCAAATGTCGGGCATCTGTAGGACAATTATCAAATCCAGATAATGAAAATCTTAAGATTGGAAGTGCTGGTAGAAAAAGATGGTTTGGAATCAAACCTACAGTGCGTGGCGTTGCTATGAACCCAGTTGATCATCCAATGGGCGGTGGTGAAGGTCGCGCTTCCGGTGGGCATCCAAGAAGTCCATGGGGGCAGGCTGCAAAAGGACTTAGAACAAGACGCAATAAACGAACCACTCCGTTTATTGTGAAACGTAGAAGAAAATAAGGAGTAACTGTGCCTCGTTCGATAAAAAAAGGACCATTTTGTGATGACCATCTTCTAAAGAAGGTTACGCGTGCAAATGAGACCAATGACCGGAAGGTTATTAAAACCTGGTCAAGAAGGTCCATAATTATGCCAGATTTTGTTGGTTTAACATTTGCAGTTCATAACGGAAAAAAGTTTATTCCAATATTTGTGACTGAAAACATGGTTGGTCACAGATTTGGTGAGTTTGCACCAACCAGAATATTTTTGGGTCACTCTCGTGCCGATAAAATGGCAAAAGAGGAAGGTGCCGCGGCCGCTCCTATGGGTGGGGCTGGACCTTCAAAAACTGCAACTGCAGCACCAGCTGCAGCAGCAACTGCAACCCCAGCTCCAGCAGCTCCAACCGCATCGGGTGGTAGTGCTGCCAAAGGTGGCGCTGGTGGTAAGAAAGCTTAGAGGTGAGAGATGGAAGTTAATGCCACTCTTAGTTATATAAGGATTGCTCCAAGAAAAATGGAATTACTGGTGTCTGCAATTAGAGGTAGGGGAATAAATGAGGCTCTTACTTATCTTCAGCACTCACCACGAAAAAAATCAGCTCGTGTTTTGTTTACATTGTTAAAAAGTGCTGTGGCGAATGCTGATCAAAAGGGAACGATGGATGTTGATACCCTGTTTGTAAAAAACATTATGATTGGTAAGGCACCAACAATGAAACGTTGGTTACCAAGAGCAAAAGGTTCCGCATCTGCACTGATGAAAAGATCATCACATATTTATGTAACATTGGCTGAGAAGTAGGAAATTTAAGGGAGAAAATATGGGACAAAAAGTAAACCCGATTGGCTTTAGACTTGGTGTAATTAATACCTGGGATAGTAGATGGTATGCAAAGAGAAACTACGCGAAGCTTTTGCACGAGGATTTTAAAATTAGAAAGCATCTAAAAAAGAAGCTTAGCCATGCAGGTATAGCCAGAATTGAAATTGAACGTGCAGCTAATAAAGTTAAGGTTAGTGTTTTTGCTGCCAGACCAGGAATCGTTATTGGTAAAAAGGGTTCTGGTGTTGAGACGCTTAAGGCCGATTTACAGAATCTTTCAGGAAACAATATTTTCCTTAACATTGTTGAAGTAAAAAAACCTGAAGCAGATGCAACTTTAATAGCCCAGGGAGTTGCCGCACAGTTAATAAAACGCGTGGCATTCAGGCGCGCAATGAAGAAGAGTATTACAGCGGCTTTTAAACATGGTGTCTTAGGAATTAGGATCAGAGTTGCGGGTCGTCTTGGTGGTTCAGAAATAGCAAGGTCCGAATGGTACAGCGAACACAGTGTTCCTCTGCACACACTGAGGGCCAATATTGATTATGGTACGGCTGAGGCCAAAACAACTTATGGAATTATTGGAATTAAAGTTTGGGTTTTCCACGGTAACGTTTTGACATTAAAGAAGCAGGCTGCAATTGAAGCAAAAGCGGTCAGGGGAGAACGCATAGAGGCGTAAAAGTTATTTTGTAAAAAAGGGAGAAATTAGGTCATGTTGACACCAAAGCGCGTAAAATGGCGAAAACAGCAAAAAGGAAGAATGAGGGGTCGTTCCCTAAGGGGTGGCGAGCTTCATCTTGGAGATTTTGGTATTCAAGCTACGACTTGTGGACGAGTCAGTGCTAAGCAAATTGAGGCTGCACGTGTGGCAATGACTAGACATATTAAACGTGGTGGTAAAGTTTGGGTGCGCATTTTTCCAGATAAACCAATAACGAAGAAACCTGCTGAAACCAGAATGGGAAAAGGAAAAGGCGGAGTTGAAGAGTGGGTGGCCGTTGTAAAACCTGGACGGGTTATTATGGAAATTGCTGATGTTGGACGCGAAATTGCAATACCAGCACTAAAACTTGCGGGTCATAAATTGCCGGTAAAATGTAAAATAATTGAACGCATCAAGCAGGCGGCCCCAACAACAGGAGAAAAAGAAGATGTCAAATAAGAGATTTACGGAACTTAAAAATTTATCTCTTGATGAGCTTGGTGTGAAGCTCAGGGAAACAGAAAAAAATATTTTTGAAGTTCGTATGAAATTACAAACTGGTCAGGAAAAAAATCATGCAAGTGTTTGGAGATTAAGGAAAGATATTGCAAGAATAAAAACACTTCAGACTCAGTTGCAACGAACAGGCGAAGTTGCGCAGAGTAAGGTTGTTAAAAATTAATTAATAATTGGGAGTAAAAAATGGTTAAGAAGGCAGTAGAAAATAAAAACACAATAAAAAACAAACGCAGGTTGATCACTGGCGTGGTTGTAAGCAACAAAATGCAGAAAACCATAGTAGTAAAGGTGGATCGCACTGTTCTTCATGCTGAATATAAAAAATATATAACTAAAACGACAAGAGTAAAGGCCCACGACGAAAAAAATGATGCAAAGCCAGGAGATTTAGTATCAGTTATTGAGTCTCGTCCACTAAGTAAGGACAAACGTTGGGCTTTGTATGAAATACTAAGAAGATCCGAGCTTGGTCTTCAGTCTGTCGAAGCATAAAGAAGAGATAGGAGTATAGACCAATGATTCAAATGTATACAAACCTGGTTGTTGCGGATAATTCCGGTGCAAAGAGGGTAATGTGCATAAAAGTTTTAGGCGGTAGTCGTCGTAGATATGCCCACGTTGGAGACATTATTGTTGTTACAGTGAAAGACGCAATACCAAATTCTAAAGTAAAAAAGGGCGAAATACTTAAGGCAGTTGTTGTGCGCACAAAAAAAGAAATTAATAGGGGTGACGGAACGCGGATACGTTTTGATGAGAACGCAGCTGTTTTGCTTAACGCACAAAGTGAGCCAGTAGGAACCAGAATATTTGGACCAGTTGCACGTGAATTAAGAGCAAAGGCTTATATGAAAATTGTTTCATTGGCACCAGAGGTTCTTTAGAATTTTAATAAGTTTACAAAGAGGAAAGTTATGGCAAGAAAAAAGACAAACAAAAAAAAGAAACCGGATTGCATAGTAAAAAAGAGAAAACCAAAGGTTGAAAAACGTATAAGACTTTCAATTAAAAAAGGCGATGTTGTACAAATCATTGCAGGTAAGGAAAAAGGAAAATCGGGTAAGGTCTTAAGTGTAAACGCTAGTACTTTACGCATCCTTGTAGAGGGACTTAATAAAGTTAAACGTCATATTAAACCTACACAGAAGAATCCACAGGGTGGCATAGTTGAAAAAGAATCTCCTGTGCATTATTCAAACGTGCTTTTGTTTTCATCTAAGAAAAACAGGGGCTATAGGCATGGCTTTAAAATGATAGAAGATACTGATTCGAAGAAAAAAACAAAAAACAATGCAGTTGTACAAAAAAAGGCAAGAGTTTTTAGACCAACCGGCGAAGTTGTGGATGGAAAATAATTAACGGTATAAGTTTTTGGAGGAATTTATCAAATGGCTGAAAAAAATACAGATGAAAAAAATACAGAATCAAAAAAGAAAAAAAACAA
>CAZQUK010000076.1:0-11573 GCA_964596435.1 uncultured Oligoflexia bacterium | reverse complement strand
TGTTTGCGGGCGATGATGGCATTGGTAAGAACTTTTCTCATATACTTGTAGTTTTATCGCTTTTTGCGCTTGCGGTAAGATTTAAAAAAGAACCAAAGCTTTATCCAATTGTAATTTTAGGCGTGCTAGCATTTATTGCGTATTGCAGGGTTGTAACTTACACTGTTGGACAACCAAGGTATTTGTTTCCACTTTTCCCGGCCTTTGTTGTGGGCTTGGCGGTGTGTGTTGATTATTCAAAACAAAAGAGATATCTTTTTTTAATCTTAATTGCCTTACTCGTGGGACACGCATACCACCATTATTCTGCGCGCATTAGAATGGTAAAAAATATTAAAGAATCTGGCTACCCTGACGCTATGAAAAGAATCATTCAGGTATACAGGGAAAAAAATATAAAAATGGTATTCACTGATGATTATTGGGAAACTAACCAGTTAACCTTGGAAAGTGAAGGCTTGCCATATTTTCATTTTGCTTGGGGTGGTCTTGCTCCAAAAATAATCTACGACTATATGAACACTTTTGATGGCAATGGGCAATACGGTTTTTTAGCCATGAAAAATTCAGAAAAAGCACAATCCGGCAAAATTGATGTTAAAGGTCAGGGCTTAAAATTGTGTTTTTTAATATCAGTAAATAAGTTTGATTTATATCTCGCAAATAAACACGGCTGTGCGTCAGAGTAATTAATAAACTGGCCGTCTATTAACCGAACATTCGGAGCACGAGATTATTTTTTAAGTCAATTCTTAATGGCGTTTTTTTTATTAAGGCATACCTAGGAAGGCATATGCTAACAACCTTATATAATTGAATAATTTAACAAATTGACGAATTATCACACAAAGTGTGATAATAATATCAATGAGTATAATTATCAAAAAAGTAAATGGTTTGGAGTATGCCTATCTTGTTACAAGAGAAGGCAGTCGGGTTGTACACCGTTATTTGGGGCCTAAAAGCAGTAAGGAAGTAATAAAAAAAATAAACGATAAAAACAGGCACACTCAAATACCGGATGATTTACACACTCTTTTTTGGGACACTGACCATGAAAAGGTAAAGCTTGGTAAAAACTCAAGATACATCATTGAAAGAGTGCTTGAATTTGGCAACATAGGCGCTATTAAATGGCTCCAGATGGTATATTCCGGTAAAAAAATAATTGATGTTCTTACAACCGCAAGAAATATTTCAGACAAATCAAAAAACTTCTGGTTGATCTGGTTTTATGGAGCAGAAAAAAATGTATAAGGAATCGTTTCCAAAAAATGGATGGATTGTTATAAACGCGCTTAAAGACGTTTTAAGTAAATACAATGCTGTTTTGGCTGGCGGTACGGCACTTTCACTTCAAATTGGCCATAGAATGTCAGTAGATCTTGACTTTTTTACCACAGCGAATTTTAAATCTGATTTTATTATTGGTGCTATAAAACGCGCAAATCTTCCTTTTTCTGTAATTTCCGAAGAATCAGACACTTTTTTGGTGGAGATTAATAATACAAAATTTGCTCTTTTTAAGTATGATTACCCTTTTATTGATAAAACGATCAATCTAAATGGGATTAACCTTTCTGGTATTCTTGATATAGCAGCAATGAAAATAATTGCAATTTCTCAGCGTGGAACGAAAAGGGATTTTGTTGATCTTTTCTTTATACTTAAAAATGTACCTCTTTTCACAGTGGCCGATCATTTGATTAAACGCTTTGGACGGGAGCGTATTAACGCGATTAATATTGGTAAATCATTTGTTTATTTTACGGATGCTGAATCAGATCCTGAGCCAAAGTACCTAAAAGGTAATGAAACAAGCTGGAAAACGGTAAAATTATTTTTTAAAAAGCACGTTAAACAGTTCGTTTTTGACCTTGATGAGGTTTAAAAAAGATTTTCAAGTTTCTTAATGATTCTTTTGGCAGTTTTTCCGTCACCATAGGGGTTTTTGCCGCGTCCAATGCACCCTTTTTTTAAGGCAAGAAGTGTTTCTTTTTTAATTTTCTTAGGGTTGGTTCCAACAAGAACTGAAAATTTTGCCTTCACTCCTTCTGGGCGTTCGGTTTTTTCACGCATTACAATTATGGGTTTTTTAAGTGATGGGCCTTCTTCTTGTATTCCACCAGAATCGGTAAGCAGAACGGCAGCTCTTTGCATTAGTGTCACAAAGGGAACATAGGAAATTGGATCACAAAGCATTATTCTTGGATGTCGTCCTAAAAGTTTAAAAACTGGCCCCTTAACGTTTGGATTAAGGTGCACGGGGTAAACAATTCTGATTTCAGAATCTGCATCTGCAATACTTCTAATGCCTTTACATATATCTAAAAAACCATGTCCAAAACTTTCGCGCCTGTGTCCCGTTACAAGCACTAGTTTTTTGTGTTCAATGAAGCTTAAAATCTTGGGGTTTAATTTGTTTTCTGGCTTCAGGCTTTTGGTAGACTTTATTTTATTTAAAGTTAAAAATAGTGCATCAATTGCAGAGTTTCCAACAACAGCTATTTTGTTTTTCTCGGTGTTTTCTATTAATAATGATTCACGCGCTATAACGGTTGGCGCAAAATGAATGCTTGCAATTCTTCCAATAAGCTGTCTGTTTGCTTCTTCCGGGAAAGGTGCCCGGAGGTCATGAGTTCTAAGTCCTGCCTCCACGTGTCCCACCTGTATATTATTACAAAATGCCCAGTATGCTGAAATAAACGCAGACGAAGTATCACCTTGAACAAGTAGTACATCACTTTTAATTCTGTTTTTATTTTTATCAAGAGCATTTAGAATTTTTGCACTAAGCGATGTTAGAGTTTGGTTTGGACTCATAACGTTTAAGTTAAGTGTGGGTTTTATACCAAAAAACTTTAAAAGTGGGGCTGCCATTGTTTTATGTTGGCCCGTGAAGATAATTCTACAATCATGTCTGCGTTTTTTTGCCTCTAAAATTATTGGGGCCATTTTAATAACTTCAGGACGGGTGCCAAATACAAATGAAATAATCATAACTGTCCACCTAGTTTATACTTATTGATCCCTTTGCGTCTATAAATTGTTTTGTCCAAAGTTCTAGCGAGATTAACATCCATAATCTAAGTGCATGGTCCTCTTTGCCCGCCAAAAAATCCGTTTCAATTTTTTTAATGGCATCAGGTCTAAACCATTTTCTTTTTTCAAGCGATGATAAAAGCTCAGATCTAAGTTCAGACAAATCCTGTCTTAGCCATGACCTGACGGGTGAACCAAAACCCGCTTTTTTGCGCCATACAATATCTTTTGGTAAATATTTTTCAGCAAGAAGTTTAAGTGGGTATTTTCCTTCAAGTTGTCCACCCCTGAAGCGCATCCAGCCTTTTCCCCAGTTTTTAATGGCAAGTTCAACCAATTTGTGATCAAGAAAGGGAACTCTTACTTCAACACTATTTGCCATTGAAGTTTTATCTGTATAGGCACAATTTAAATTTGGTAAATAAGTAAGTAAATCAAGGCAAAGCACTTGTGCAAGGTGATCCTTGGGGAATGATGTTTCAATTTTATCTCTTAAGGATAAGTATTCAAGGGTGGCCGGGTTTTTAACTCCAGAAAAAGGTCCATCAGGGTTAAAAACTTCGTTTTCTTGAAAAGAATCAGGGAAATATGTTTCCATAGAAACATAGTGGTCCCAAGCACCAAGTTCAATATCTTTTAAGAATTTTTTACTGGCGCGTCCAAACTTTGCTTTAAGTCCGCGTCCCGAGCCTGGAAACATATTTACAAAGTTTTCAAAAACTTCACGGCCTGCGCGTGGAAAATGTCTGTAATATTTGCCATAAATAAGGGCCTTTTGTCTTGGGTAGCCAGCAAAAAGTTCATCTCCACCCATGCCGCTTAGTAAAACTGTAAGCTTATCTTTTGCGGCACTGCAGATTAAATACGACGAAATTGCAGCAGGATCTCCCAGCGGTTCATCAAGGTGCCAGATAACTTTTGGCAATAGGTTTTCAACTTTTGGTGATAATAAAATTTCCTTATTTTTTGTTCCAAGAAATTTACTTACTTTTTTTGCATAAGGAAGATCATCAATTACAATGTCGTAGGCTAAATCTTTAGCAGAATAACCCACCGAGAAAGTTTCAACCTCTTTGATCCTTGAAGTTGAACAGTTACGGTTCTTTTTCATTAACGTGCAGATCATGCTGCTATCGAGTCCGCCGCTTAAAAAAGCCCCAAGCGGTACATCAGAAATCATTTCCTCGCTCACGGCACGCGAAAACTCAGCTTCTATTTCATCAATAGTGTTTTTATTTATTTGTCCGCGCTTCAAGATAGGATCAGCATTTTTTAGTACATCAAACGGGTTCCAGTATGATTTTTCAATTATATCTTTTGTTATAAGGTTAATTTCAATAAAAGTTCCTGGTGTTAGTTTACTAACACCTTTAAGCCCGGTGTGGTTGCCAGGTATCCACAAAAATTTAAGATATTTTCTTAAAGCCTCATAATCAATTTCAGGATTAAATTCCTTAATGCCCAAAAATGCTTTCATTTCCGATGCAAACGCCCATGTTTCACCAATTTTTGTAAAATAAAGTGGTTTAACGCCTAGGTGGTCGCGTGCCAGAAAAACTTTTTTATTTTTCATATCAGCAATGGCAAAGGCAAAAATCCCTCTAAACCTACTTACAGCATCAATTCCCCATGCCCTATATGCTTCAAGTAAAACTTCTGTGTCAGATTCGGTTTCAAACTCATGTCCTTGTGCCCTGAGCTCGTGTCTGAGTTCTTTGAAATTATAAATTTCACCATTATAGGTTAAAAAAACGTTTTCTTCTGAATTGGTTTCAGTAATACCTCTAACAAGTGGTTGTCTGGCTGCTACTGATAAATCTATAATGCTTAAGCGTCTATGTCCAAACGCAATTTTTGTATCAGTTGTAAGGGACGGAAGATCTTGTACCGGGACCTTTGAATTTAAGCCTTCCCAAAAATAGCCATAATCATCAGGGCCACGATGGATCTGCAGGTCGCACATCTTTTTTAAATTATTTACCCAGCTTGATGAAAGAGGATTATTTGAAAAAAGTCCGGCTATTCCACACATTTATTTAGTTGCTCCGGTCATGACGTGATTTTTGCCCTTTTTTAAGTTCGCTTAATAATAAAGACATAAAACTTAAGTTAGTTGCAGCGTAGCGCGTAAATAGCCTTCTTGGCTCTTGCGAAAGCCTAAAGAACCATTCAAGCCCGGTTTTTTGCATCCAAATTGGCGCGCGTTTTGTTTTGCCCGATAAGACATCAAAACTGCCACCAACGCCCATGCAAAATGGTGTTCCAAACATATCGCGGTACTTGTGTATGAATTTTTCTTTTTTAGGCGTGGGCATACCAACAAAAAGAATTTGTGATTTACTTTCGTTTATTTTTTTTGAAATTTCATCACCCTCATCATCAGTAAAATAACCGTTTCTTGATCCAGCTATAATTAAATTCGGGTAATCAGTTTTAATTTTTTCGGTAAGTTCACTAATAACTTCGATAGTAGCGCCAAGCAGATAAATGCGCCATTTTTTTTGGTCAGCAAGTTTAAGCAGTTCTTGCATTAAATCAATTCCGGCAACACGCTCTGGCACTGGTATTCCTAAAAGGCGGGCGGCCCAAACCACAGCCTGGCCGTCAATATTAACCATCTGGCTATCAATGATACTTTGTTTTAAAAACGGGTCTGATTTTGATTTAACAACTTTTGCAGCATTAATTACTGTGTGTTGGGTAGGTGTGTTTCCGTTTTCAATAATGCTTTCAATGCGTGAAACGCTCTCTTTCATGGAAAGCGCATCAATGGGCAGATCAAAGCATTTATAGCGTTTTAGTGTCATAGGGTTTTGACTTTACTCTGCTAAGCTTATGTATTCAAAATAAAATTCATAATAAACTCCCATCAATGCACGCATAAACCTGCTTTGGGTTATATAAATTTGTCAAACGCATGTAACTACTGGATTATACAAGAAAAAAACCAGAAGCTATTACTTGACCGAGTGTATCAAGTAATGCATAATAATATAGTGTAAGGCGTGATTAGGGAAATTTCATGAAATTTTACAAACACAAAAAAATTCTATTTTTATTTGTTTTGGCTTTTACAATTTCTGCCTGTTCTAACGGCATGCAAACAGTTTTAGATCTAGTTGGGGCAGGCGCCGGCCTCGTAGAAGAGCTTAATGAAAGGTGTAAGACGGGTGAGGTTTTAATTGACCCTGAAGGCAATGTCCGCAATGTGCGTGATTTAAATTTACAAATTCCTGACGATATGGCCGAGTTTGAAAGATTTGTTTCAAGTTGTTGCGCTGGCAATAATTATGGCGTTATTGAATCCAAACAAGTATGCGAATATATTTGTGATGAAAATGATCTAACCAAACACAGTTGCCTTAATATTGAAGCGCGTTTTTTACGACTATTTGCCGGTATTTCAGACGACCTCACTGATGATGAGCGTCTTGGATATTTAATTGAGGGTCGTCAAACTAATCTTACTTATCAAAAAGCTCAAATCTTAGCTCAAATTCAAGGATCAAATGGCAAAGAAATTGCTACCTCCATTATAGATTTTGTACATAAGTGGCATGGGGATCATTGTACGACCGCCCAAAAAAGCCTAATCGGATATGATTTTACAAATAATTCATTTGTTAACCAAAACAAAAGAATTCGCACGGTTGATGAAATTCTTGAAAGTGGCTGTTTTACAGGATGCTCTGATTACACAATGGTTTTTACAAGCCTTGCAAGAAACAAAGGAATACCTGCTACGGTTACTGAAACTCTTAAGGAAACTTATGTAAAAACCGCTCTTGAAAATCATGCACTTCCAGACCTAACTGAAGGTCATTTTTATTCAGAAGTATTTATTGATAATGAGTGGTGGGTTGTTGATCCCACTCAGCGTGTGATTTCAAATAAATCTCCTGAAAACTATTTTTATATAAATGAAAATAAATACGTTTTGTTTGAGCGTGGTATAGATGTTTGGGAGTATATGGGAAATTCTAATGATTTATTTCATGCGGCACTTCAGGATAGGTTAATTTATCCTTAACCTTTATGAGTGCTCACTCTACGTCTAAAAATAAAAGTGCGCGCAGCGCGTCACCAGGCAAGATTTTTATAAAGTTTGCAAAATTTCACCCCGAAAGTCTATGGCTTGTCTAAACCAAATTTAAGCGGTATTGCACTATATAATATGAATCAAAATCTAATTTCCTCTAAAAAAGTGTGTGTAATAGGCTTGGGCTACATTGGTTTACCAACGGCCTGCATTTTTGCCGATGCCGGTTTTAACGTTCACGGGGTCGATATAAACCCTGCGGTTCTAAACTCTCTAAAAGAAGGCCAGTGCCACTTAAAAGATGAGCCAGATCTTGATAAAATATTAAAACGCACGGTAGATTCTGGGCACTTTCATGTCAGTGAAAAACCAATTGAAGCAGATTTATATTTAATTTGCGTTCCAACCCCTTTTAAAAAAGATATCAACAAAGATAGTGGGGCAGGCGACTGGAAAGCCGATCTTACTTATGTTGAATCGGCTGTTTTATCGCTTAAACAGTATCTTAAAAAAGGTGCCTGTGTCGTTCTTGAAAGTACATCACCACCAAGTACTACAAATAAAATTCTAGCAGATCAATTCAAGGACTGGGGCTTTAATGTTGGTGATGATATTTACGTTGCGTACTGCCCGGAGCGTGTTCTTCCCGGCAAAATTCTTTATGAACTTACAAATAATTCTAGAACCATTGGCGGAATCACAAAAAAATGTTCCCAGGTTGCAAGCGACTATTATAAAACTTTTGTGAAAGGCGAGGTTATTTTAACAACAGCGCGCGTTGCTGAAACGGTAAAACTCGTTGAAAACAGTTTTCGTGATGTGAATATTGCTTTTGCAAACGAAGTATCAATGTTTTGTGATTCGCTTGATATCCCACACGACGAGGTAATTAAACTTGCAAACCAACATCCAAGGGTAAATATCTTGGCCCCGGGTCCTGGTGTCGGTGGGCACTGCATAGCTGTAGATCCATGGTTTCTGGTGGAAGCAGCTCCTGATCACACGCCTCTTATTAAAACCGCAAGAGAAGTTAACACACGCAAACCACGTTTTGTTTGTCAGAAAATCAAAGAAGCAATAAATAAAAAATTTAAGGATACTGGCTCGTTTCAAACAGTTTATCTTTTTGGAATGTCTTATAAAGCAAACGTAGGGGATTTTAGGGAATCTCCTTCAATTGAAATTTACCATTCACTGGCGCGTGATCTTGGTAAGATGGCAAAAGTGATAGTTGTTGATCCTTATCTTTCTATGGCAGATGATTCTGTTCGTTTGTCTTTGCAATCAGTGGCCCAAAGTACGGTACCAGGCGAGGATGAATCAAACCTTCATGTAAGGCTTGTGCCGCATAGAGAGTTTTCAAAACAAAAATTCACGCTCGATTTTTCACCATTATGAATTTTTTTTAACTTATTTTGTTTTTTCATTTAAACAAATTAAACATTCAAGCCCATAGAGCATCCAGACCTGTGACCAGCGTATAAATACAGTATCAATGCGTGTGTTTTGCCATTTACGGTAAGCAAACTCACCATTACCTAAATACAAATCCCTTATTCCTGCTTTATATGCAACCGCACTTGCCTCAATTGCTTCGTCTGTTTTTATCCATCCGTTATCAGCTAATTCATTAAATAAAATTAAAGCTGCGGCTACTGAGTTTGTCTCAATTGGATAAACCTCGTTATCATAATATTTTGCTGAGCCGGTTTCAGTAAAAGCATTTTCACGATAAAATTTTAATCCAATAAGTATGGCGTCATCAATATTACTTTTAAGTGTCTGAACTGTTTCCTGGTCAATTGCAGCAACGGAATCAAGGGTCCTAAAAACTTTAATTAAAGATAAAATATTATATGCGGTATGAAAATTATCGCACCAACTATGAAAAGCAAGTGCGCCATAGGGCCACCTTCCACTTTCACTTTGCGCAATTAAACTTTTATAAAGCGCAGCTTTTGTTTGTGGCCAGAAATCTATTGCATTTTTAAGTCCAAGCCTTATTCCACCACAAACGGCCTCCACACCAAAAAGATTTGCGTTATGAACCAAAACAGCATCCCCTTCAATATATGAAAAAAAACCGTCATCGGGTTTATAAAATAATTTAATAAGCGAATCTAGGGCCTTTGAGTAATGTTCCACTAATACGTTTGACTGCGCTTCTTTTTGAACAGGAATTAGCACTTCAGCTATTGCTCTTAAGCATAGGGCCGAGGCCACAATATTAGGTGCACCTTTTTCAGCATAAAAGGCACGAGCCTGCCATGGGAACGGATATCCCCAAAGGCCTGTGTCTGAATTGGCAAGATCAAGAACTTTATTAATCGCTGTTTTTGTACGATTCAGTGAATGAGCTTCGCGTCTTTTTGCAGCTTTAAGGGAGGCAAGTGCAGCTACTGCAAAAGTCATAGGGTTTTCCTGGGGTGGAATAAAAAAAATCTTTCTTAAATTAAATCTTATTCTTTTTACTAGTTGAATAAAAAACAGCCTAATAAGTTTACTGCTTGGAAAATTTTTTAAAAACCCACTTACCCACGGCGCCACGAAAGGCGAAAGTAGGCCATCAAAAGGGTCGTATCCCCTCCAAGCGTGTAAATCAAGCCAACCCAGCACTTCATCCCTGATTTCTCTTAGTGGTTTTTTGGGTTCAACTATTTTCGTTTCAGAATCTGACTTTGATGACATTAAAAAAAATTAACCTAAATTTATGGTTTTGCCCTCTGACAAACTATCAATAATTGCAAGAGTGGCTTCCGTTGAGTTCCAAATATCCTCTTCTGAAATTGGCATTTTAAGTCGGTTTCCAGATTCACAGGCCTGAATGAATAGTTTTACCATATTTTTTTGGCCCTTATCCTGGCTTGATAGTTTAGTGTTTTTTCCACCGGCAACTTTAATTGTCCTAAAATCCTCAATAATCACGGAGCGCCCAAAGCCATGTGCCTCAATATATTCTTTTGGAAGACTTGTGTGTCCTGAAGCAAAATAAATAATGCTCGCTGTGGCACCATTTTTAAGCTCAAGATGAACATGGATTTCCTCCACACTTCTAGGTGCAGCGTTCCTGCTAATACCACCAGTGTGGGCCGAAACTTTTGCAATACGACTTTTACCCAAAAAATTAACAAGGTCAACAAAGTGGCAGACTTCTCCTAATATCCGTCCACCTCCAACTTCAGGAATCTTAAGCCAGTGATCCTTTGGTAGTGAACCCGCATTAACTCTGCAAATTATGTGTCTTGCGCCATCGGGAAACACTTTTTTGTAGGTATCCATAAGTGAGGAAAACCTTCTGTTAAAACCCACACAAAGAATACCTTGCGAATCCATATAATTTGCTTGTATTTCATTAAGCTCTTCACGGCTTAAGCAAAGTGGTTTTTCAACAAAAACATTTTTTCCGTTTATTAGGGCACTATTCACCCATTTTGCATGTGAGTCGTGTCTTGTTATTACAAAAACGGTGCCTGTATCATTGTCTTGGGTAATATTTTCAGGTTCTGCGGCAACACCTGTAAAACCAAATTGTCTGGCCTTGGTTCCTGCCGAAACGCCCGAACCAGTACTTACAAGTCTGAATTTAAGTCCATCAATTGGTTTAAGAGCCGGAATAATAGTTGCCGAAGCGTAATTACCAAGACCTATAAAACTTATATTTTTAGCCTTCGTTCCTGTTGGTGGTGAAAAAGTATTTTTTTCACGTGCGGGTTTGGGTTTATCGAGTGTTGTTTTAATGTTTTCCCTTAAATCATTTTCAGGAATCTTAGCGGCTTCATATTCAAGCAGTATTCCAAGGTATGGTTTATTGCCTTTATGTAGGAGTTCAAACGCATTATTTGCATCCGAAAAATCGTATCTGTGAGTAATTAGCGGCGACAGATCAAGTGCCTTTGATGCCAACATATCTAAAAATGCCTCCATGTTACGCTCCTCAGTAAAGCGCACATGTGAAGCCGGATAATCAATTCCTAGTTCCTCATATTGCGGGTCGTAGCGCCCTGGCCCATAGGATCTTGCAATTCTAATTTCAATTTCTTTTAAGTAAAAAGATTCGCGTGGAAATTTTGTTCCAACAGCTCCAACAATTACAACCCGTCCTCTTTCTCTTAAAAATTGTCCTGCCTGTTCTATGGGTTTATCAGAACTTGTTGATGCCGTTAGCATTACGGTATCTGCCCCACGGTTTCTTGACCATTCAAGAATTCTTTCCTCAAGGTTGTCGTCAGTTGCAATTGCAGTTTTTGAAACCCAACCGGCTTTAAGCGCTTTTTCGCATTTCCATTCATCAAGATCTATTGCAAACACATCGCAGCCATTGGCCTTAAGAAGTGCCGCTGTGATTTGGCCAATAAGCCCCATTCCTAATATTACAATTTTCTCACCAAGTTTTGCATCGGCCTGGCGCACACCTTGAAGCGCTATGCTGCCAATAGTGGTCATTGCTGCCTGATCAAGTGGGGTTCCTGGTGGGCAGCGCACGGCAAGTCTT
>CAZQUK010000075.1:9053-11611 GCA_964596435.1 uncultured Oligoflexia bacterium | reverse complement strand
TAATAACATCTTGTATTGCAAGCCTGTGTAAGTTCATTTCTGAAATATTTGTACCTGAATCGGTAAAAAAATATATTGGAATAAGCGGATTCCTTTTGTGTGCCATTGTAGCAAGAGTAATGCTGCCCGGAGAGCTTACTTTTGTATTAATAAAAATACCGACATATGAGCTATTTATATCGTTTATTGCTTTTTTTGCTTCAAAACCACTTCTTGCAAAAGTGATTGGAATAATTTTTGCGCAGGCTTCCTTTTGAAAATTATTTATTAATGATGCATTTTTATCTATAATCAGTGTCGAAAGTGTATTTTGTGTCATTTTATAACCTCAATCAATAATATTTTTATTCTGCCACACGCAAAAAATCTTCACAGAGATTTGTGCGCCGCGGCCCTGGTTTGAAAAAAATTTATAAAACAACACTAATGCGCCGTACCGGGAAGTATAAATTTAGTTAATAAATATCAGTATATCATTCTAAATTTCAGGTCTTTCAGCTATTATGATCGAAACGAAACGAGTGCTTTGTGTTGTGCCATCACCGAAAGGAATCCCCTTAAATGCTAAGAATTAATAAAATTATTTTTTTTGTATTAATAGTTTTTACCGCATCTTGTGCAACGACAACCAAGCTTAATATACGCCCACTCAAATCAGATAAACCATTGCCAGGTAATATGGGGGCAATTCTTTTAAATTATTCCCTCCTCAAACAGGCAGAATCATTGCCTGATGTTTGTGAGGTTATATTTCAGGAAAAGTGGGATAATAATAAATATTATTTTGAACTTGAGCCAAATAAAAACTCAATTCTTGTTGAGATTCCTCCCGGTGTTTACAGATTCAAACAGCTATACTGTGACCTAAAAAAAGACTGGACGTTTGAAGAAGGAAATAATCTGCCTGAATTTGAGGTCATGCAGGGGAAAACAAGTTACATTGGATTTATGATTTTTTCTTCTTCTTCACAAAAACATTTAAGTGCCTATTTTGAAAAAATTCTTAATACACAAAAAGTTCTTCAGGGGACATTAAGAAAACTCTCAAATGATTTTATTCAAAATTTGATTTCGGCCTACACGCTTAAATCAATTCAGTTTAGCATGCTGAATAAAAGGTCAGACATTTTTAAATTCTATTATGAATACAAACTCGATAACCAAAAAAAACCGTATATAAGCATTCCTAAGTATGAGCCGTGTTGGCTTACAGAAATTAAAAAAAATCCTTTATATTTTGGCGCTCTAAACTACAAGGTTCAATATGAAAATGGTGATTTTGTTGATATGAAAAAAGTTGAGGACAACCATACACTCACTCTTGAATTTACAGAATGCATAGAAAAAGTATTTACAGAATTTAAGCCAGAATTTAAAGGTAGCCTTACGCTGAAAGCTGTTTTAGATTAGACTTCCCAATAATCAAGTGTAGAAAAATAAAAACTGAGGACAGAGCTTGAACTACTTTTTCAGGAAACCAGACACGCGTCTATACCACCGCACAAAGCAGTAAACTTAATATTATTTTTTTTGTCATATTTGTTTTCCTTACTTCCAGTTATTTTGTCTTTCCTTAGCTGCTTTATCCCAAATTGGAATAATTGATTTTAAGAAATTATTTTTTTCAGCCTTTAGTTTTTCTAAGTTTAGATTAATAAAAGCATGTGCTTTGGTTTTGGTTGAAAGATCGGGCATTGGTACTGATTTATTATAACCTTTGGATGCCAATATTTTTGAAATCAAAACTCTTGCCTCTTGTGCTTTTACTATTGCTGTTCCCAAAATTCTTGATACTTCAAGTGGAGCATGAAAAGATGCCCCATGACTTGCAACTGCATAATCCCAGCGCCACTGAGCGTGTCTTATTAATTTAAGTGCCAATTTCATTTCATTTTCATTGGCACCCAAATCCCACGCTTTTTTGGCTTCAATATGCGCTTTAACAATTGCGTTTTCTGCAATCAGACGTGTACTTAGATTTTTTTCCTGTCGTTCGTAAACGTTTCTTCTAATTTCATCTTCGTTTTCTCTATGACAAACCTGACAGGTTGATGAAATATTTTTAAGTGGACTTACAACCTGATGGTCTGAATACTTTACCCCACCTTTGCTTTTATAAGGCATATGGCAATCTGCACACGCAAGCCCCCGCTGAGCATGAATCCCTGCTTTAAAAAGTTCCCATCCAGGATGTTGTGCTTTCAGCATTGGAGCCTTGCTAATAGCATGTGTCCAATCTTTAAATTCTATTTCATCATAGTATTTTTCTATGTCTTCAACTGTGGTTCCTTTATCCCACGGAAATGTTAGATAGTTGCCATCACCTTTAAAGTAATATTCTACGTGGCACTGAGCACAGACTAAAGATCGCATTTCCTGATGAGTAGCCTTTGCAATGTCTCGACCCTGCCTTTCAAAAGCCTCTTTTAGGGCAGGACGCGAAATACGTAAATTTACAGATTTTGAATCATGGCAATCGGCACAACCTATTGGATTTACAATTTCACCACCTTTGTCTGCCCATTTGCCTTTATAAAATTCAGATGGTCCCACTTGTG
>CAZQUK010000075.1:0-9043 GCA_964596435.1 uncultured Oligoflexia bacterium | reverse complement strand
CCATTACACGCGGAACATCTGGACTTTTACAAGACCAACATGTATTTGGCATGGGTCCGGCCTTACTATCCATAGGCGCACCCGTCCTCAGTGTGTTTCTAATATCTTTTACTGCATTTATGTGCCCCCGTGGCTGACTGTAATCTTTTGAAAACCCATACCCCGCCCAAAGCACTATAAGATTTGGGTCCTCTTTAAGCATATCAACCAAACCATTACCATTATATTTACTTTTAAAATCAGAATCAGCAGTTTTTAAATAAGATTCATATTCGTGCGGAAAATATTTACCCCATACGGCATTTCTTGGTTCATTTTCTTTAATATTATTGTCGGATGGAAAAAGGTACGTTGCTTCATTTCTTCTTTGTATTACTGAGCTGACAAAAAGAAAGGCAAGTAATACAACAATTACTGTTCCGCCAAAAATCATCCAGCCGTATATAGGGTTTTCTTTTACAAGCTTTGAAATTGACATATTTTTTCCTCCAGTAAATTTATTTTTTTCTGTACCAAACTGGTATTATTGCGCTCGGTGCAGACGAAAGACTTCTTGGTCTTTCATGTGGGGTTTGTCTATGACAACGCCAACACCTGTTTGATTCAGCATCTTTAATATTACTTGTAATTAATTTTGTTTTACGTAAAAGATTTTCGTGGCATCTGATACAGTTTTCATGCACAACATTTGATCCTGACCCTTTAATCTTAATCGCTTCAGGCTCCCAATGAAACGTGAAATAAGTTGAATGTTTAAGGCCATCCATCATTTTAAAATAATATTTTTTTATAAAAGTATCGTGTGGCACATGACAATCATTACAGGTTGCCCTTTCGCGATGTGAACTGTGGTCCCATGTGACAAACTGTGTGGTCATCACATGACAATTTATGCATGTTTTTGGACTATCAGAAATGTAGGATATTGCATTTGATATATAAAACACATAAAATGAGGAACCTGTAATTAAGCCAAGAGATATTATTACTGGTAGTTTCCACCTATCAGGCGGCTCAACAAATTCAATAAAAGCCAAAAATAAATTCACTATATATTTAATCATAAAAAATAAAGTAAAGTATTTCGTTAAACCAATTAAAAATCAAGGTTTAAGAAAACAAAAAGGCATTACTCAAACATCGAAGTACTAGTTCCAAATTATTCGCTTTTTTTTGTTTTTTGCGTACACTCGCTTGTCAAGTAGTTTATTACTCGTTTTTAGAATCAAAAACCTTCTTTGTAAGTTGGCCCTCACTGTTGGCAACAATACATGTAACAACTGCGTCTCCAGTAATATTCACAGCTGTTCTTGTCATATCAAGCAACCTATCAACCCCAATAATAAGACCAATACCCTCAACAGGTAAACCAACCTGACGTAAAACCATTGCAAGCATAATAAGCCCAACCCCAGGAACGCCAGCCGTACCAATAGAAGCCAATATAGCTGTTAAGATAACCATAAGGTAACCGGCGGGGCCAATTTCAATTCCATACGCTTGTGAAATAAATACGGTTGCAACCCCTTGCATTATCGCCGTTCCATCCATGTTGATTGTTGCCCCAAGTGGAATAGTAAAAGAGGCAACCGAATTTTTTACCCCAAGTTTTTGTTCAACCGCTTCCATTGTTACAGGAATCGTGGCATTTGAACTTGCTGTGCTAAACGCAAAAACAATCGGGTTTCTCATTTTTTTTATAAACGTGATTGGACTTAATCGGGATATTACTTTTAAAATCGTTCCATAAGTTAATATAACATGTATAAACAAAACAAAAAGAACCACAAAAAAGTATTTTGCAAGTGGGACTATCGCACTAAAACCTTGTTCTGAAAATACTTTTGATATAAGGCAAAAAACTCCAATTGGAGCAAAAAGCATAAGCATCATTATCATTTTCATTATGATCGTATTTAAATCATTAAAAACAGAAAGTATGCGTTTCCCTGGTTCGCCAGCAAGTGTCATTGAAACGCCAAAAAGACAGGAGAATACGATAATTTGAAGCATTTTGCCTTCAGCCATGGCTTTAATTGGGTTAGTTGGAAAAATATCAATTATTACTTGAATGAGCGATGGCGCCTCCTGGCTTACAAAAGCTGCACTTGTTTGCAGCTCAAAACCAACGCCGGGTTTAACAATAATTGCCACAATTAACGCTATTGTAATGGCGACGGCTGTTGTAAAAAGATATAGGGCAATGGTTTTTCCGCCAATTCTTCCAAGTTTTACTATGTCATCAAGCGCCGCAGTTCCACACACTAAAGATACAAAAACAAGAGGCACTACAAGTAATTTTAGACTTGCCAGAAATATCTGCCCGCCAACATGAAAAACACCACTGATTAAATAATTTTCAATAAAGCCTTCGCGACCAATAAGGTTTAGACTTATACCTAAAACAAGTCCCGAAACCATTCCTATTATAATACGTTTTGTTAATTGCTTGTTATCTGTATTAAATTTCATTTAAATCTCCCTTGTTTCATTAATTATACACGATTTTTATTAAATTGGTATTTTTCAAGGCGCGCAAACAATGTTTTTATTGCATAACAAGGTGTGATTAATGAATATATTAGTGCATACTATTTATAAATAAATGTTCCAAACAAAATGAAAAGAACAAAACACAGAAAAATGGACATCCTAAAAAAATGCATCTACCAAATACGCTGGTATTTAATATTTATAATCATATTTATCCAACTTCCCGCAGCAGTTTGGTTAATGAGCAATTATTTAACGTACCCGGGGTTTGAAGAACAAAGTTTTATAGATTTACAATTTAAATATAATGGAATAAGAAAAAACAGTAATTGGTTTAAAACTGAAGCCTATATTGTTGCCAGAGAATACCCATTATTTAATTTCAGGGTAAGCAAGCGCCTGCTTGATGTCAAAAATATAGAAAATGATGTTCCAAAGGACGAAAAAATATTCACAACCATTCTGAAAAAAGACCTGGCTAGAATTGAGACAAAAGATTTTGGGAATAGTATTAATTTGTATTCTTTTGCAACGAAAAATAAAATGTATTTTTATGCAAAAAAGGCACACGATCAATTTAAAAGGGCGGAACAAATACGCTTCTTATTTGGTGTTTTGTTACTTATCACGGGCGGCATTTTCGTTTTTGGATTTTGGCGGACAAAAACAATGGCAAAATAAACCATTTGAACTGGGCACATCGGTTATGTGTGCAAATTATTTATTTTATCTGGCAGCTTTCGCTGCATTCTTGTTTATGATTTTGAATAATATCAATAGCTTTGAAAGTATCACAACTTTCTCCACCCAGTGCCTCAAGCGTTCCTTTAAGAACATTAATTTTCTGGTACCCCACAAGGCGTGCAAACTCCAACCCGTTTGAGTCAAAGAAAATAAAAGTCGGAATACCACGAATACCTAATTTTTTTGCCTCTTTATGGTTTATTTGGTCATCAATATTCTTTTTTTCAATACTTACCCCATAACTTCGGCAATCCTCTTCAAGAGAGGCCAGAATTGGAATCATTGCATTACAAATATTACAGTTTGGACTAAAATACTCAATAAGTTTTGGCTTCTTTTGTTTTTGGCTGGTGGTTTTAACTACGGTTTTATCGGGAAAACTAAAGTAACTAAGGCCATCTGTTACAAGCAGTAGTCCGGCCACAAGAATAAGACCGCCTGTGATAATTTCAATTTTTCTTATATGTTTTTTTATTTTACCCAAAAATACAGTTGCCGGTTCTAAAAAAACCGCAACAAGTAAAAACGGGATCGATAAACCCAAAGAATAAGAAACTAAAAGAAAAAGTCCTGTTAAGCTGTTGCTGGTGTTTGACGCTGTGTAAGTTAGAACAGTTCCTAAAACTGGGCCAACACAAGGGGTCCACCCCAACGAAAAGAAAACTCCAAATAAAAAGCTCGTTGAAAAAGAATATTTAAATCTATTATTTTTTGAAATTCTATATTCCCGCTCCAAAAGAGGAATTTGTATTACGCCTAGGTACTTTAACCCAAGTAAAACTACAATCACACCGCTTGTTTGACTTAGCAGTAGTCTATAATTATTTAGAAAAATCCCAATTCCTGTTGCAGTAAGGCCAAGCAGTATAAAAACAGTTGAAAACCCAAAAACAAAAAACAATGTTGATAAAACAAGCAGGCCCCTTTGTTTTATTTGTTTTTTTCCGATACTTAGAATGGGTAGTCCAATTAAATTGGATAAAAAAATTGGTACTAGTGGCAACACGCATGGTGATAAAAAAGTTAAAACACCTGCAACAAATGCTGTCCCAAACGAAATATCACTCATTGAACCTAAAAACCTGCCTCTCTATATTTGTTACTATGAAACCAAATCAATCTTGTAATAGCGTCTGATCCATGGCAACTTGCACAAAGTTTCATTAGGTCCTTTTTGTCTCTATTAAAGAAATTGTTTCTGTTTGCAAGATCATTTTTAAGGTGGGAGTTGTGACAAGTAAAACACGTAATATCGCCAACATCACCAACTTTGAGTTTTGAAATTTTATTTTTTTTCTTTATGTAGAATAAAAAATCCTGAGTACTGTGTGTTAGTTGAACATGGGCACTGTGTGTATAGTGCTTTGGTAGCTTAGCATTTTTATTGTTGTGACAATTTAAACATATAGAATATTTTTGTTGGGCAAGCGTTAACTTTTCGTGCGTCATGTGACACTTTGAGCAAAGTGTAATATTTTGAAGTTTCACATCATTTGCTTTTGTGTCAGTAAAATCATGTTTTGAGTTTTTAACTGTATTATAGTCTTTGTGACATTTTAAACATGTTGTGTCGTGGTTAATATCGCTCCCTTTAATTGGACCATTTCCGTGAGTTGCGTGTACATCGTGACAATCATTGCATGTTGCCATGTTTGTATGATGATTATTATTTAAATGCTTATTCTTGTGGCACGAAAAACAGTCAATATTTTCAAAACTTAATTTTCGTTTTTCAATAAAATCATTAAGATGACAGTCTTTGCAACTAACTTGAACCTTATGAAGTCTTTTATCCTTATGGCAAGTCAAACACGACGTGTCTTCAACCTTAAAATTGTGGTCAAATATATCCTCTAAATGCTTTGGGGGTAAATGGCAGCTAGTGCATGCAGTTTTATTATTTTTAAAGTGTTTTACATGAATTGTATTACTAAGGTTATTGCGATGACATTTAATACAATTCTCATTTTTTACTGAAGAATGAAATTCTACATTGTGACAATCAATACATTTAATACCTGAACTTGTATGTTTATTGTCGGCAAGCTTTTTGCTGTGTTTTGTAAAAGCCTTACTATCACTACCAGCTTTTTGTGAAGATATGTTTTCATAATTAACATGGCAAGAAATACAATTATTGTTTAGATTTGTTTTTGTAATTGTAGCGGCTTTTTCAAAATTTTGTTCATCATTTTCAAATATTTTCTTAAATGTTTTTTTACTTAATCCTTTCCAAAATGATTCTTAATTCTAATTTTATGTTTTTTTATTTTACCTATAAGTTGAGAATTATTGTACAACACGTAAGTATAATCTTTATGGCACACCATGCAGGTGCTGGGTCCAAAATAGGTATGAATATCGTTTCTAATAAAATGTTTTAAATGAACAAATTTTTCTTCCAGGATTTTACTTTGAATATTTGATTGTGTTTGAATTTTAAATTCATCAATATTGTTTTTAAAATGTTGCTGGGCAGTATAATAATCTTTTATTATTTTATTTTTGAGTAAATATAAATCATCATCAGGTTTTTTCGGGCTTGGAGCAAAAGAAAAACTAACATTATTAAACAAAATCAAAAAAGATAATAGAAAAAATAATATATATTTCATTTCTCGGCCTTCTTGATTTGTGAACTTTTAAAAACAAAATCTGGAACATTGAGTGCTTTATCTAGGGACCCAGCCCGGAGTACATTTTTAAATTTATCCAGTACTACTTTTTTTCTATGACAATCCAAGCAACTGAATTTAGACTTTCCAATACTATGGCTCACGCGCTTAAGTATTTTAAGATTATCTTTTTTAAGAAATTTAGGGTCAATAGACTCGATATTTTCTGTTTTAACAAATTCACCATCTTTATTGTAAATATTTAGTGTTGGGTTTTTAACCGACAATATTGCATTCATCACGTTGCCGGTTTTATAATACCGCCCCAGGTCAACAATCATGACACCAAAAAAACCATCGCTAACCAAGCTTGGATCATTGTAGTAATAATTAATAATATCCGTTTTTGTAAACGCAGAAATAATATTTCTTTCTTTATCTTTCAGATAAAAAATGTCGTTTCCAAGTGAGTCACCTGGAAAATAAACCCCATTTTTTAATGTGGGTTGAGTCCAGTCTCTTTGTGAAGTGTAGTTATCAAGACCCGTTTGGTGACAAACCTGACAACTAAACTCCTTTGTGTGTGAATTTAGTATCGCACTAAAATTATTTTCTTTGTAATGGGGCAACTCACTATGACACTTACTGCAACCAACAGCCGTTGTATTTGAAATATTTCGAATAAGGTGTCCTGAACCACTTGTGTGACAATCAATGCACTTAATGCCGTTACTTATGTGAAGATTTTTTGAATAACCATTAATTTTATGACATCGTAAACAGTTTTTATTTTTTGGCAACGTTGAGGTAATAGCAGACAAAAATGACCTATCGTAATCCCACTCAAAGCGTCCTGGTGAAACTTCTTTTATCGCTCTTTTAGATAAATCATATTGGTCGGCATGACAAACCAGACAGTCAACAGATAAAATTGACTGGTATTTTTCATTATTAGGTTTTTCAAGATATTGGACCAAGCCACCAACGTGGCACCTTCCACAACCAATGGAGACAACCTGGTGCTCACTATCTTCTACGTGCGCTGACCAACCAAGCACTGCGTTTGTTCCATGAAGCGGATCAATAGATGTTCTTTTGGGAATTTGTGAAGAATGGAAATTACCCGCATCCTTTTGATTTTGTTTTAACCAGGAAAAATGAAAACCACTTAAAATCTCTTCACTAGTATTGATGGTAGTATAGTGCTTGTCTCTTAAAACCCTAATTGTGTCATGACACGAAAGGCACGTTTCTGAATCCTTATAAGAAAAGAACCCCCCTTTAATGAATCTCTCAAGATGTGAATAATTACTTAACTTTTGATCTTCTAGCAGCTTTTGCATTTCTGGACCTATGTCAAAGCTTTGCGGGGCGGCCAGCTTATTTTTAGAAACATATTCAAGATTTTCTTTACATCCTTGTAAAAAAAGATTGAGTATCAACAAAGATATTAAAAAAATGGAAATTCTTTTCATACCGTTTTATAAAAAAATTAGTTTATCCTTTCGTGTTCGCTTTCGTGCTCTTCCATCATTTCGTGCTCGGATATTTTTCCGTGAATCCAGGTTTTACTCATAGGAAACTTTCCTGGGCGTAGATGAACCAGATAAAAATGCCATACTATAATTGCAAGCGCGGCCAAAGTTGCTTCATATAAATGAATAATATGAGAAACATCAAACAGGAAAAATGGAAATTCTTTTTCGAGCCACATAACAACACCTGTTGCTGTCATAACAAACGTCCCCCAGACTAGTGCGTAATATTCCATTTTTTCAGCGTAATTAAAATGGTCAAACTTTGGTCTTTTGTTTGAAATGTGCGTAAGATAGAGCATGTTCTGAATAAATTCCTTAAGATCCCTAAATCTGGGCATCATATGGTAAATAAAATTTCTGCCCGATTTTGTAAAAACAAGATAAAAAACATGATACACACTAACAAGCACTAAAACTATGGCTGCAAATCTGTGAACTATTCCTCTGATTTCAAAACCAAGCTCTCTGTATGGCAAAAGATCAGGAGAAAGTTTTAACATGAACCCGGTAATGGTTAAAAGAATGAAGGACGTAAACATAAATATGTGCTGTAATCTTTCGTTAAGGTTGTACCTCAAAAAATATCTTTGTTCTTTTATTGGGTGAGATCTGAGCGCTTTGGCCTCCGGATACACTCTAAAAAAATCCAAAATATTATGCACAAGCATGAACCCTATTGTTCCAACTATTAGTACTATGTAAATTAATTTTACATAGTCATATATGGTTTTCTCATAACCAGTATAAGCATGATGAATTTTCCCGTATTTAGTAAAGCGTTGGTTGGCGTTGGGATGACATTCATTTGTAGAGCACATACCGTAGGTTTTTTGAGGAAAATCAACTGCACTTTGTATGGAGTGTTGATTATGACAATCCTGACACGTTGGAACACTGTTGTTCCCGTAAAGCAATGCCTCGCCATGAAAGCTGGAAAAATAAGTATCGCGTTGATTAGTGAAGTTAAAATTTTTAATTACCTCTGGCTTGTCGTGGCAGTTTAAACAAATTTCAACTTTTTCAATTTTTGTGATGTTTTCAACTTTTTTTACTGAATGCGTTGTGTGGCAAGTTTGGCATTTTGGATGATAGGGCGATTTTTTATTGTGAATACTATTTTCAAATTCCGAATTACTTTTTTGGTGTTTAAATATTTTTTGGGAGCCCTCCTCCATGTGGCATGCTGTAGTGCAGGTTGTTTCCTCAAGTACGGGCTTGTGGGGAAGCTCTTTAATGTCCTTATGACAATCAATACATTTAAGAAGGTTATGTACTGACTTTGAAAATTCATCTTTTGATACAAAATAATTTTTGGTTTTTGTAAGAGTTAACTTTTTAGAAAGATTTTTTAGATTGTGACAAATAAAACAGGATTCATTTGCTGGGGCCGCAAAAACGCACGTATCAAACAGTGTCTGGATTGTGATTATGATTAAAAGAAACATCGTTGCTGAAAAATATTTTAGTGTTTTCATAAATGCTTGAGCGTTCCGCTTGTTCTATAACAGCAAAATCTTTTAAGCTGTAGAAAAAACTGAAAAAAAACGGCCCACAGTACGGTGCGTTGTGTGCATAATGCCTCTTTTTTGAGGGTTCTGCCAATTAAACAATAGGGCAAGGTATCAAAAGAGTATCTTTATTGATTTAGTGTAT
>CAZQUK010000074.1:0-11620 GCA_964596435.1 uncultured Oligoflexia bacterium | reverse complement strand
CGTTAATACAAAATAACCAATATTGTCAGTTACTTAAAATGGGGTATCTCCAGCATACTATAATATTTGACTTTTTTACTAAAGTATCCGATACTAACACTAAGATAAATTGGTCCAACCATTTGGATTCTTACTTAAGAGGGTAAAAAAAATACGGGGGTATTTATTGTGAAAGCTACACTACGAAACCACAATGTCCGTTTACACGTTTTTTTATTTATTTTGGGATCACTAACATTTTTTTGGAATGAAACAGCAAAGGCATTCGAAGCCGCCACACGGGATAATATAACGGAAGCTGAAATCTATAGAATTGCGAGAAAAACGAATAGAAGCTTCGCCTGCGGAGCCAATGAGCATCCAGTATTAACAGGCACTGGTGCCGGATGCGTCAGTAATGTACCTCAACAGGGTGGAGCCCCTAGTGGATCAGTTCAAACGGTAGCATTTGATGTCGATAATGCCCTTATAGAATACAACAGCGGTATTGAAAAAGCTGAAAATGAACAAACCGCAAAAAAGAGCGCCGAAAAACACGAAGACAAAATCTCACGCTTTAATACAAGAGACGTGCTTGAAAGTGGCGAATGCGCAAACGCCGACTCAATTGGCAGAGGCTGCTCAGGCACAAAAATGCTTGTTCAAGGTGCACAGATTTCAAACGCTGTCACCCAAACAGCTGGTTCAATTGCTACCCAAGTAACTGCAGCTCAACAAATGGCAACAAACCCACAAAACCAGGCAGACCTTATGCGATCGGCTGCAAAAACCCAGGAAATGGGTGGTAATATACAAATGACAACCGGTACAATAAATGCGGTTCTCGGTGCCGCACAAATGTATGAACACTTCAGACAGAAAAAAGAGAACAAGGAAATTCAAGGAGCAACCGGAGCCAATCAAACCTGTGTTGCTGGCGAGAGTTGCAAAACAGCAGATGAACTTGGAAACACAATGATCAGTCAAGTTGAAGGCAAGTGGGAAAACCACGAAATACTTTTAAGAAATGAAAACCAAACCAAAACACTAAGCGCAGAAACAGCCCAAGAGATGGCCGCAATGAGGGCTGGCAAAACAAAAGCCGGAGTAAAAACCCTCGGCAACAGAGCCGTTGCCGAAAAATCAAACGCATCACAAGAAGCCTTTGGGAGCGGCATGACATCACTTGCAACTGGCGCCAATCAAATTGCACAAGGCTACTTCAATAAAAAAGCTGCAGAAGCACAAATGAACGCCGCAGATTCAATGGAAAGATGGCAGGACCACCAAAATTCACTTATGCTTGGTGGCGGCCTTGAGCAAGGCGATGCGGCTGCACCAAACCCAGGCACGGTTCCGGTGGGTGATGGCGAATATTCTCAGTCAGCATTTGCTGAAGAGGACCCTTTTCAAGAAACTGAAGGACCAACAGATTTGGGTCCAGGACTTGACCCTCCATTTAACGGCGATCCAAACGGAGTGGCCCCGGGTCCAGCACCAACCCCATTTAGAGTTGGCGGAAACGGCAACCCTATTCGCGGCGGCGGTGGGGGTGGTTTAGGTGGCGGTTCTACAGGCGCTGATTCCGGCGAAAAAGATGACAGAGGTTCAGAGTCTGCAGGTCTCGGTGGTGTGGATGCCGGTTACCAAGGTGGCAGCGGTTATGTTGGCGGAAAAGCTGGCGGCGGATCAAAAGACGCCGGAATGGATCTATCCGGACTGCTCGCAAAATTTTTACCAAAAAAAGAGGACGATAAAAACGACGATGGTATTTTAAGCTACGGCGGCCGTGACCCTGCCCGCGAAATGCCCGATTCAATTCTTGGCAAAAACGCTAACCTCTTTAAGAGAATCCATGATCGTTACCAAACGCGCCAAAAAGGCGGATTCGTTGGATTTCAAAAACAATAACCCAATCCTAAAAAAATACTTGACTACTTGCGTCATGTATTGCATCCTAAAGATAAGGGTAAGGTTGGTTATTACTAATAAATTATAGGAAAAAGCCGAAACGTACACAAGGGAGCTAAGCACAAAGGGTGCCATAGCTGCATACGGTGACCTAAGCCATAGCTGCTTACAGTGACCTAAGCTATGGCGAGTAAGTTAAGTGGGGGGTACTTTTGAGAGCAAAAAAAAGAATTAATACAAAAAAAGGCAGCCGTATGAAGGCAACACTTTGTTGTATTACTTTAACCCTAGCGCTCACACTGAATCTTCGCACTATAACTAAAGCTGCTGATTTTAGCGTTTGCAAAAACGAAGTAAAAAAAGAAGAAGGCGCAACTGACGAAACAGTTAAAGCCGAAACCTCACAACGAGATGCATATTGTAAGGCCGCAAAAGCCAGCAGCAAAGCCGCAGATGCAAATAAAACTTTAGTGGGTGTTTGGAGTGCGGTCGCCGCAGTTTGCATTACCGCCTGTGGAGCAAGTGCAATGGGTTCCACAATCATAAGCGCAGGCTCTGATAGTTGGATTTGTCTGGGTTCAAACATCGCAGCTGGCGCCAGCGAGGGCCTAATAACCAAAAAATTTATGGATTCAGTAACGGGACTCGCAATGAGTGCCGTTCCTGTTGCTCTAAAACTTTATTCTGATAAAGACAAAGCAACTGCCCAAAGAACTCCGTCCGCAAGCGAGTCTGCATCACAAGCAGCGCCGACACCAGACCTCGCCGCTCCACCAGCAGCACCAGCAGAAGCACCAGACCTCGCCGCTCCACCAGCAGCACCAGCAGAAGCACCAGCCCCCCCCGCTCCACCAGCAGAGTCGGCATCCCCCGCCCCAGCAGAAGCTGCTCCAGATCCCGCATCCGCCGTCGCCACAGAAAATGAAAAAGTCGACACCGACTGGTCAGCTTGTCTTTCAGCAGCAATGGCCGCAGGAAAGGCCGTCTGGAAGTACACCGATTACCAGCGCGAAAGCAAAAACGTCGACAAGAATTTAAAAAACGCAAAAAAACTTTTAGCAAAAAATTTAGCAATTGATACAGATTTAAACACAAAAGGCTCATCATCTGGCACTTATGATCCTGGCTCAATTGATTTTTCGGCCCCGCAAGCCGCAACACCACCAGCAAGCACTGCAGCTACCGACGAAGAAAAGGACCTTGGTGAGGAAATCAGTTACGCAATGACTAACGATCCGCTTTTACCAAAATTCATCCAGGACCCAAAATTTAAAAAAGAATTTGAAAACACAGCAAACACACCTTTACAGGATTTTATTTTTCCTGAAAATGGTGAGCCGCTTGATCCTGCAAATTCAATCCCACTTGCTGCAAACGGTGGCAAATCAGTTGCAGCAACAGATGCCTTAAGCGACCAGTTAAATAACCTTAAGCAGGAACTTGGGCACGAAGTGGAAGGCGCTATATATTACAGTGGTGGTGGCAGCGGTAACTATAAAGGTGGTGACTCAGGTTCGCTCGATTTTGCAAAGCAAATTGGTGGCCTGATGGACCAGTTTATTAAAAAACCAAAAAAAGAGGAAAACAAACCGGGCTCGCTCAATTACGGCAAAAAAGACAGAAAACCCGCAAGCATTTGGGGCGACAAACAAACAAGTATTTTTGAAAGAGTTTCTGGGCGGTACATTAATGTATCCAGAAAATGGGTTTATTAACCTTTGGGAAAGGAAGGAATAGAAATATGAAAAAACTAAAAACTACACTCACAATGATGGTAGTATTGATGCTGGTGGTTCCAAGCATAACTTATGCGTGGAAACCAGATGGTACTTGCAAGAGTATTTGCAGTGCAGCTAATTCCTATAAGGAAGAATACAAATCAGGAGACGAAGCATGCGCTCATCATAAGGATTTAAATGCTAGCACGGCAGATGAAATTCAAAACTTAATTAATCTCGATTATGGAGATTGTTTAAGATCGGCAGCATCTAAATTCCCTTCAGATGCTACGTCACCTAACGATACTGACACAGAGACCCCTTGCCCCTCTGGCCAAGAAGTACTTGGTTCTTATATTGATTCAAGTGGCAGCAACATGAACATATGTGCAACAAGAACACCTGAAATCGATAGAGCTGTTTCAAAATGCAAAATTGAGAAAAACAAGCGTCAGGACGATTTTGATGAAAAGAAGGGCGCCTATGCTTCAGCACCAAGCGACGACGGCAAACTTAAAAACGAAGATAGAACGGCTTGTGAATCCACATGGGCCAATCTTACTCAAGTACAGGACCACTGTAAAGCCGTTGAAGCCTATGAACAAGCTTGGGATCATCAAAATATCCTTTCAATTACATACACCGTAGCAGCAGTAACTTGTACTACGGCTTGTGGCCTTGCTATAGGCACAGACGCCGGCATTACCGAAGGCGTAGGTTTTGGATTTCAAACTGCATGTTCAGCCGCTTCGGGTGGTGCTGCAATAAATGAATTTATTGCCACTATGGACATGCAAAAAAAGCTTGGTGTTGATGCCTGGGGTGGAAGCGCTTTTGCTTCAATCCTACCAGCAGCAGGAAGTATCGCTACTCAAACATCGACTACGGTTCAAGGTTGGAATGTTGCAGGAGAGACTGGGGCTGGCAAAGGTGCCCTTGGTTCATGTATTACCGCTGGGTTAATGGACCTAATTGCCACCTTGAAGTGGGTGAATAAAGGTAAATATGAAAGCAGGGCAAATGATGAGTGTAGAAAAGTCAAAGGGTTCGAAGGTGGTATTGCGCTGCTAAATAAACAACCAGAAGAAGCTACTACGCAACTTGCGAATGAAGCGGCAAGCGGTAACGACACCTACAACGGTGGTAACTCAACAAACGACATATACCAAACAGGCGGTGGCACATACGCCGATGGAGAACAAGGTGGGACAAGTGGCACACAAGAGTCATTTGATCCTGCAGATAGTTATTCTGGAAGCGATCAATACTTAAGTGACACAGGTGGAATATTTGCTAAAGCAGCTGACGACCCACTTGGCGGTAATCTACTTAAGGCATCTATCGATCCACGCAAGGTGGATGCGGCTCTTAGTGCGACAGGTACCTCAATTAAGGCAATTGCTGATGCACTCAAAACAAGTTCACCATCGTCCTTACTTGCAAGCATGGCGGGTCAGCCACCAATGATGGCTCAAATGCACAAGGAGGCAGGCCCTCTAGCAGATGAAATACTAAACGATAAGAACCTTAAAATTCCTATGGGTTCACCAAAAGCTGAAGCACTTGCTTCAACACAAGGTGGTGGCGCAGGAACAAAAGGTGCAACACAACAAGGCCTAGGCGGCTTTGGAGGATTCGGTAGTAAAGCACCAACGCTTGGTACAACTGGCGATATGAAATATAGTGCAAACGAAGTAAGAGAACCTGCAAGTACTGACATTTTTCATAGCAACTTTAATGGCAATATTTTTGAGATTGTCTCAAACCGTTATGAAAAATCCATAAATAAAGTTGAAAAACTGGACTGGAGTTCAAAATTAAACAAGGCTTATCAATCATCACCAAAAAGATAAGCTTCAGATTGTAAATTCTATTCCTTAAGGCACCTAAGGTTGACCTTTGCGGGGGGACAAAAAGGCAACTTTAGGTGTCAAAAAAGTTTTTATTATTTTTTTAACTAGGTACTTGGGTTCAAATAAAATGAGGGGGGATATAGTGAATAAGGTTATTTCATTAACAATCATTATAGCACTTATTTGTTCCCCGCTTTCAATAGCAGGCGGCGCATGGACCCGCTCTAGTACCTGCAAAGACAATTGTGATAACGCTCTAAAAAACATTGCAGAACTTAAAACTGAAAGAAATTGTAGCGATATTGCAAAAAATAATAACGACGAATACCAAGCCACCCTTCCAACAGAAGAAGATAAAGCTCAATTTGGCCTTAATGTATCCTGCTGCGATAGTTTAAATAACTATTTGGGCACCATAGATGGCTATTGCTCAGCCGCCGGTCTCAAAGAAGAAACATCAAAAAGATACGACCCCATAATTAAGGGCTACACCGCAGCCGCGGCAGTGTGTCTTGCTGCTTGTGCAACAGCTTGGGGCACAGATAACGTAGCAAAAAGTTCCCTTGCTTCTTCAATTACCGGCCTAGGTTGTGGCGCAGCGGGCGCCATTGCAACAGTGGTGGAATTTGTCCAAAAAGAAGAACTCCAAAAAATAGTTGGTAAACAACAAATTATAATGGCAGAAATTGGTGCGCTAGTCGGCGCTGCTGGAGGAACAGTTTCTTCATTGGTAAATTTTGGTCCAAAATCTTGGGAAGCAGGCAGGCTAGAGTGGAACAAAGAAGGCTATGATACAGCCGCCTCCTGTATCTCCGCTGTAATTTTTGCAGGTATCGCAACCCAAAGATGGACATCTTTTAATCAAATTAATGGCGACTCTGAATGTGATCAAATAGCAAACTTACAAACAGAAAGTACTGATAAAATTACTTTACTTGCAACCCTTTGTCCGGACCTTGGCGACGAACTTGTGGACCCAATATTTTCAACCGCAGGCAGTTTGCAAAATTCAAAAGTATATGCGCCAGACCCAAACACTAGCTCTCCCACAGATCAAGAAAAGTATGACGATAATGAAGATGCCGATTTAGACATGTCAAAAATTGGCTCAATGGCAGCCAAGGACCCTTTAGGTGGTAAACTTTTTAGAGATGTTATTGACCAAGACAAGCTTGAAGACGCCTTAAATAAAATAGGACTCCCCATGAGTAAACTTGCAAAAAAACTTGAAAGCTCGTCCCCGGCCTCCGCTCTTGGCGGTATGGGTGGCTTAACACCAGGACTAAAAAAAGCCCTTCAGGAAATTGATGATAATGTAAAAAAACTCTCAACACAAGCTGGTACAAACAGCGTTTATTCCACCCCGGGCGGTGGGAAAAAGAACGCCGCTGGGGCAAACTTAGGGTTTGGTGCCGGGTTTGGGCAAAAGGATCAGGCAGGTGCAAATAGTAAAGATATGGCTTTTACGGTAATAGACAAAAGGGAACTAGCATCATCTGACATTTGGCACTCCAACTGCATTGAATGCAGTATATTTGATATTGTTTCTGACAGATACACTAAAAGCAAAGACAGGGTTGAAAAACTTGATTGGGCAAGCAGGTTAAATAAAGCATATTTTTGGGGATCAGAAAAAAAGAAGTAAATTAAGTTTTTTAGAAAGGGCATAAAATATGAAAAAATACATCTCAATAATACTGGCACTTCTAATGTTTTTTTCTCCAAGCGTTTTAGCGTGGAAAAGACCACCAGCTTGTATAAAAGCGTGTGCGCTCTTAAAACCGCTTAAAGTGTGTAATCAATCAGATGGAGCAAAGCTTTTTAACCATGCGTTTGGTCAGGCCGAGTCTCATTGCGCTGCCGCTGAAATGATTGAAGATTCATCAGAAAAAAATATGATTGTTGCTTCAATTTATACTGGAGCCGCTGCCGTTTGCGCAGCCGCTTGTGCTGCAAGCACAGGAACACTTGGAGCAGCAACCGTAGCCACGGGTTATTCTTGCACAGCAGCCTCGCTTGGAGCTGCGGGTATGGATATTACAATGCAAATGAAACTAAACAAGAAGGCCACTAATTGGCCCCTGCATACAGCTGCTGCAGTTGCAGGAGCCGGAGCAAGTGGTGTGGTTACTTATGCTTTCCAACAAACAATTCAAAAAGCCGCAGAGCTCACTGCAGTGGAAGCTGCAAAAGGTTCAAGCACAGAATTTGTTGCCACATCAGACACAACAACCACAGCCATGGCATGTGCATCCGTCATTTTACTGGGAGGAATAGCAGCACTAAGATTTAATAATACAGACAACTTAAAAAACAATGGCAAAGATTCCTGCAACATCGTTCAGGATATTCAAAAAGATCTTGAAGCCAACTACAATAAGCTTGAAGTTGAATGCGGTTTACCATCTATTGAAGAAACACAACAAGCCGCACTTGCTTCAAGCACAAATCAAAGCGGTAATACGATGGCATCCACAGAAGATGGAAGCAACAGTGCTAGCACCGGAAGCGACAACAACGAAGTGAATGTTAACGTTAACGTTACACTTGATACTAGCGGCAGTTATGGCTCTGGCTCAACAGGAACAAGTTCTGATGTACAAACCGATCCATCATCTTCATCTATACATGCAACTGCCGCATCGGACTCGCTTGGAGGAAAACTATTTTCAAGAGTTATTGATACAAGTAAACTAAAAAGCGACTTAAGATCCATGAACCTATCAATACCAAAAATAAAAAACAAGCTTCAAACAAGCTCACCCATGAAAATTTTATCAGGTATTAGTGGTCTATCACCAGAAATGAGAAGTGCTCTAATGGGCATGGAAAAAGAAACAAGAGGAAAAACATACGCCAGCTTAAATTTAGAAAATCCATTACCCTACACAAACGAAAAAAGCTCAAACACTCCAAGACTAGCCTCAGACCTTTCATTATACAATGATCAGAATCGAAATCTTACATCAGACACAAATGTTAACATTGAACCTGAAAGTAACGACATCTGGCACTCTGATTGCACAAGGTGTACAATTTTTGATATTGTTTCTAAAAAATACAGCAAATCACAAGACAGGGTTGAAAAACTTGATTGGGCAAGCAGGTTAAATAAAGCATATTTTTGGGGATCAGAAAAACAATAAATGTGATCGCTATCCCTTTGTGTTTATTTTAGGGAACTATATTGTGAGGTAAAGATATGAAAAAATATTTGTCCGTTTTTTTAACTGTAATTATTGTGTTAACTTCAAGTACTTCATTTGCAGGGCAATGGCGACGCGATGGGGAATGTAAAAATACATGCGACAATATTGAAAATTTTAAGGAATGCCTAAACAAAGAAAAAGAATTCCCACCTGAGTTGCAAGCCGAAATAGATGCTGTTGACTTTGGCCAAGTGGACCCGCAGTGTGCCGCAGCCAAGGCAAACGAAATTGGCAACAGCACAAACTTCAGGCTGACAATATCTTATACAATCGCAGCTGCAATTTGTGTATCAGCTTGTGCCGCAATTGGCCTTGCGTGGACAAATGGCGCTGCTTATGAAATTGCTTGTACAATCGCATCAGGAGGTGCTGCCATTCATGATTTTACTGAAAATCAGTTTATAACAAAAAAACTTAATGAAATGTACTGGCACGCAGGTGGCGCTGCTGTTGGATCTTTTGCTGCCGGATATGGTGCTAGTGAAGGCATAAAAGAAGGCGCTAAGAAAGGTATAGCAGGAGCGAAAGTTGAAGGCGAATTCAGCCTTTCTTGCGTTACAATGGGATGGCTTTTATTAATTGCAAGCCTGAAAAATGGGAGCACACAGAAAGCTAAAACAAATGGTAGCACGGCATGCAACGAGGTTAAATCGCTTCAAAGCAATGTGCAGGCACTTGAAAAAGTTTGCAAAGAATACATACCAACGGAAGTTGAAGAACTAGATACCTTTTCAACCATGGGGAGCTTATCAAACAGCAATATTAGTAAACCTGATAGCGCAGGCACTGGCCCAAAAGAAAAAGAGAAAGACAGTCCCGATTCAAATGTTGAAGATGCAAGTATTTCATCACTTATGAACCTGGCCGCAAAGGACCCTCTTGGAGGAAAACTTTTAAGAAACGCTATTGATAACGATCCTAAAAAAGCCGAAAGAATTGCAAACAGAATGGGATTAACGCCTGCAAATGTTGCAAAAGCACTTGAATCTCAAACACCAGCTCAATTTGCATCCGGCTTAAGTGGCCTGCCACCAGCACTAAAAAAAGCAATTAAAGATACTGAAAAACTAGTAAAAGATTTGAAAATTGACCCTTCGCTTAACCAATCAGTATACGCAATGCCTTCATCTGGAAAAGATGGCCAAAAACAGCCACCCAAAATTGGTGTATTTTTTGACGATGAGGAAAGTGGTCCGGGTGCAGTGACTAAAAACCTATCTTTCAGAAAAGAGGAACTGAAAAAAGCTTACGAAGAACAAAAAGGCGATATATGGCACGTTGAGTGGAAAGGTTCCATTTTTGATTTAGTATCCGTTAAAATTGAAAAATGCATTGATAGAGTTGATAAAAAGGAATGGCAAAGCCGCATGAACAGGGCAATACACAGGTTACCTGTTAATAAATAAGAACCCGCTTCAATAGCACTACAACCGGAAAACTAATTGCAAGTAAACTCGGCATTAGTTTCATATACATGTACTTGATAATTTTAAGCTTTAAGGCACAAAAGACTTTCGCGCCGCACAATTATATTATTATTCTCACCTGTCTTAGGCGCGCTAAAAGTTAATTGAAAAAGACAAGATACACGAGTATAAAAAAATCTGTTCATTTAAATTTTATTCTTGGGGCTGTAGCTCAATTGGTAGAGCGCCACAATGGCATTGTGGAGGTCGCCGGTTCGATTCCGACCAGCTCCACCAATTTTTTTGGGTCACTAAATCCGCAAGGACATCGAACGGTTTTTGATAAGAATATTCAAGAGTTGTCTTCCTTCAAAATTGAGTTCGATGACCACAATTATTGCTCATAATGCCGATTGAATGTGATTTGTGGGTGTTGACAATGTTGTCAACACTATGTTTACAAACACATTGACGCCGCACATAAGCCGCGATACAAACCAACGCATGCAAATGATTAAAAGCAAAACATCACTTATTTCTGAAACACTAAATGACATTCTTCGGGAAAAAGCCAAACGCAATCCCTCGTATTCACTTCGGGCGATGGCAAGGGATTTAAGCATCAGTCCATCCTTTTTAAGCCTACTTTTAAATGGAAAACGAAGACTATCATTCAAGCAAGCCATCGAGTTTTGCAAGCTATTAAAATGCGACGAGGATAAATCAGAACGCCTCCTTAAGGCTACCGCACTTGAATCGAGTAGTGATAGCGATAGCAGAAACTATCTTGCAGCCTCATTAGCAAATAGTGCCGATAATCCTCAAGATAATTTTTATGTACTTGAACTTGATCGATTCAAGTTTCTTAGTGAGTGGTATCATATAGCAATACTTGATCTCACATTAGTAGAAGGTTTCAAGACCGATAACAATTGGATTGCAAATCAATTACAAATTACGACAGAACAGGTAACTCAAGCAGTTTTAAGACTCGAACGTCTTGGCCTATTAGAGATCAAAAATAAAAAGTGGATTAAAACAAATGTTAAGATTGCCATTCCAACAACCAAGTCTGAAAAGGCCATCCGCGAATTTCACAAACAAATGATGGATCAAGCCAAGGTCGCAATTGATCGCGAAGGACAAAATGAATTTTTGGAAAGAGAGATAAGTGGAATCACTATGGCAATTAATGCAGCTAGAATTAATGAAGCAAAAAAAAGAATTCAGAAATTTCAACGCGAGTTATTCAACTACCTCACAGAAGGGGAATCGACAGAACTTTATCAATTAAATCTTCAGTTTTTCAGACTTTCGCGTGAAAAACTTACAAATAAATTAACAAATCACAAAACTAAGGAGTCCAAAAATGAAATCTAAATCAATAATATTGTTAATATCTGCAATGCAAATTGCAATTTCAACAAATGTATTTGCAGCAACAGGTGGCGGTACAATGGTTGGAGGCGGTGGCGAGGCGGTTGATCTTGATGGAAGACCCGCATTAAGGGATCTTATTGATAAGACCACTTGTTTTTGGAAAT
>CAZQUK010000073.1:10180-11689 GCA_964596435.1 uncultured Oligoflexia bacterium | reverse complement strand
CGTTTCTGCTGAATAGCTTGAATCATTATTTTTAAGGGACTTAAAGTACGCCTTAATGTCGGTTTCACCAAAACTAAACGGGCTGAATTTTACACCAAGAGTTGCCTTAACGTAGCGGCTGTAAAATAAAAGTTTGTAAGTGGCCTTTCTGTCTTGAAGTGTATAGTTAAAATCCGCATCAGCTATGAGTTTTCCTGGTTTCCCAAACATTGTTACTGCGTAGCGGTTTACAAGGGCCGGGGCAACGGAGAGAGAATCGTTTTTATAAACATCAGTAACCCTTCTTCTTGCGTGAACTGTAAAATCGGCATTTAATTTTGGTTGAACCCCAAAATTGCCAAACGTGAACTTATAACCGCTGTTTATTCCTGTTTTTGAAATTGCAGAGCCCGTATTACTGACTTTGACTGTTGCCTCATCAGCCTGGGTAATAACGTTTGTATCGTATTTAAAATCTTGAGAAAGACCAAGGCTCCATGCTTTTTCAGGTCTTGGCGCTTCATTAAAATATTTTATTTTGATTTGTTTAATACGTGCCTGTGCCTGGGCCGCAACTTGTGTTGATTTATCATAATTTATTGTGTTTTCGTATCTTGGGATTATTGATTTTTCAAGCTCATGTTTCAATTTACTCTGGTCCTTTATTTTAATTGTCCGGCCATAATGAATTTCTGCAATCTGGAAAAGGGCAGGTTGTTTAACATTTTCGGGATCAGTTTTTAATGTTTGTAGTTTTGTAAAACTGTTAATTGCTTCTTTTTCTTTTTCAAGTACCTGGTAGGTGTTGCCAACGTAGTAAAGAGACGCCCCCTCTTTATAGCCTTTTTTTGCGGATTCCATAAATGCCTTATTGGCATTTCTAAAGCGCTGGTTTGCGTAGAGGGCTTGTCCAAGCTCATAATAAATATCATCTGCCTTTGAGCCAAGCTTTATGGCACTGTTAAGATGAAGTGCCGCTTTATCGTATTTTTGAAGCCTGCTTTGGCAAAGTCCGCTCCAGTACTGAATTGCCCCTTGAATTTTTTTGTTGCCCTTAATTTTATTTAATTCTGAAATGGCCTGTGTGTATGCTCCTTTCTTGTAAAGAACATAAACTTGTGCAAATTTATCATTACTGGCGCTGAAGTTTGTGTTGCTAAACAGTAAGAGCACAAACATTAAGCTTAGAGTTTTTAATAATATTTTTTTCATTATCAAACTTTCTTTACTCAACAGTAATTGAAAAATTTACATCTGTATTTGTGTCCGAAGTTCCATCAGGGAGTGTTCCGTCATTATTTTCCGGCCAGCATTCAGGATGTTGATCCCAGGGGTAACATGGGTCAACACATTCCGGACATGCAGGATCATAAGGTTCGTACCATGGATCACTGTAAGGATCGTAGGTAGGATCATAATATTCTCCAGTCGCGGGATCATAGTACTCACCAGGAGGTGGCGGGTAACCGCCCATAGCGGGATCATAGTAACCGCCAGGTGGCGGGTAACCGCCCATAGCGGGATCATAGT
>CAZQUK010000073.1:0-10080 GCA_964596435.1 uncultured Oligoflexia bacterium | reverse complement strand
AACCGCCAGGTGGCGGATAACCACCCATAGCGGGATCATAGTAACCGCCAGGAGGCGGGTAACCACCCATAGCGGGATCATAGTAACCGCCAGGTGGCGGATAACCACCCATAGCGGGATCATAGTAACCGCCAGGAGGAGAAGCTCCAGAGTAACCACCAGGAGGAGGCGCGCCTGGAGCGCCAGTGGGGTAGTCGCCGGGGTTTTTTGGCGTACCATCAGGATTCATTTCAGTTGGCCTGTTGGGATCACCTGGGCCACGGCCGTAATCACCGGGTCTTGGCTCATTTACAGGAACAAACCCTCTGTTTGGATCAAGATCGTATCCAGCGGGTGGAACATAGCCACCTGAGTTTGGATCAAACCCGCCAAAAGTTGGCGGTGGAATGAAAACCCCCGTGTTTGAATCATAAGTACTTCCAGGTGGCGGCGGAATATAAAGGCCTGTGGAAAAATCTACAAAACCACCAGCAGCCGGTGCAAATTGACCAGTATCTTTATTGTAAAAACCTTCAGGAGGTGGAGCCATTCCCGGCATGCCCTCCATTCCACCCGGAGGAGGTGTTCCAGGGTCACCGGGCATCCCGGGGGGGCCACCGAGGCCTGCCGGGCCTCCATACATTAGTCCACCAGGGCCTACGGGTTGACCCGCATACATTGCGGCTCTTAGCTCCTCAGTTTTAATACCAAGCTCTTTTGCCAGTTGTTTTTCCATTTTCCCACTGCTTCCCATGAAAGCCTTTGCGTCCATTCCTGGTGGGATGGGAGAAATAAATTTTGGTGCATCCGCCGTGGCGCTCGTACTTGCAGCGGAATCTTTTTTACTAAGGTCAGTGTTGCTTTTTAAGGATTCAAATTGTGCAGGAGAAAGTTTTGTTGGAATTGTTGGTGCTTCCTGTTTTGGATTTGCACTTGAAAACTGTCCTTCGGTAATTGTAACGGATTTATCGCCCGAAACCTTATCTTCAAGAGTCGAAAGATTTATTTTTTCTGATTCTTCAATTGGAGCAAGTGCAACTTCACCTTCAAAGGTCACGCACGACGTGATGTTATTTTCCCCGTTATAGACGGCCTGAAAATCAGTACCACGGACCCCCATGGTTGCGGTTTTTGTTCTTAAAAAAACTTTTGTTTTTCTTTTGTAGTCCTGTTTTCTGCTGGCAAGAAGATCCTTAACAACATTTACTCTTGCTGTTCCTTTTTTTAGATTAATAACTGAAGGCTTGTCTTTTTTTACAAGTTCTATTTTAAATGTTGAGTCGGGTCCAAGGTTTATTTGTGTCTGATCTGTAAGAACAAGTTTTGCGGAGGAGTTTTTACCGGTTTTAATTTCACTCCCAAGTGGCAATCGTTCGCCAGTTTTAACTGGTGTGGGTTTAGTACCTTTTTGTGTTTTATACACTTTTCCCTTTTGTAAAATTAATGTTGCAGCATGAGGTGCTGCAAGTGTTGTGTGGCCAGATAAAAATATTAAAATAAGCGTTAGATATATTTCTTTTGTTTTCATTATAATTATTCCTGTAAATAAAGATGTAATGTGGTGCCGTCTTTTTCAAGTTGTGTGTCACCAGCGGTGGTGGTTCCGTTAAGAATGCCAGAAGGGAAACTAAAAATTTTAATTTCTGACCCACCACAGGATGCAGCGTTGTATGTGGTAATAATTGTATAAAACGGAGTATTTGTATTGCCAACAGGCATTTTAATTGCTGAACTTGCCTGGCCGGGTGTACCGCTGGCGGCGATACATTTAGCCATATTGCTTATTCCGGCGCCGATATCAAAAGAATAATTATCGTCCCTGTAGCTTGCTAATTCAATTTTGTAAGATACAAAAGTTGAGCCGTTTGTTCCAGAAGCACCTTGATTGCATTGAGTGTAATCAGTTATCGGCGTTCCTATTGTCAAACAATCATGGATAACCAGCGGGTAAAAATCTGGCGTACTTTCATCCATGTAATACATGTCAGTAAAAAAATAATCATCGGATGAACCAGTACATCTACTTTGGCTCATAGTAACTGATATAGTTTTTGTTCCGCCGTTTAAAGCTACCGGCATAGCGCCGTCGTAAGCGTAGCCGCACCTAATGTTGTTTGAGGTTGTTGCAAACGCAGTATCAGTCCAGCCGAAAAATCTGAAATAAAAATCGCCATTAGGAAAATTAATAATAGTTGAACTTGAAGGAACTGCATCAAACTTCATAGCGCCCCAGCGGTGTACAGGATAATCGCTTAGCGAGTAAATCATCATTCCGCCATCCAAAGCTAAATGGTCCGTATGCACTCTGGGTGATTCTGAAATAAAACGCGAAAATGGTGATGTTAGGGCGTCGCCTTTGTTAAAAGTAATTTGTGTGAAACCGTCATTAACATCGGGCTTGCCACAGGAATTTAAAAAAACGATGCTTGCAAATAGACAAAAAATAAAAAAAACACGCACAAAAAAAAGCATAAAATCCCCCTCGATAACAAAAAAGTAACTTTTTTATACTGACTTATATGAAGTTTTTTGTCGAACATAAAAATAAAAAAACGCGCGCCGCGCAAAATAGTTTTATAGAGTGTGAATTTTTTTATAACATCAACCTAAAATATTTTTATTCCAAAAATAATTAACGAAAATTCAATAAACGTAACGCATACAAATTGCGCACGGCGCAAGTCACATATTCTTGAATTTTAACCCTTCGCGTGTTACCCACAAATATGCTCTAAATTGGAGGAATAATGACAAAAAAAGATTCAGGAGAACCTGTGTCAACTGTGGAAATTAAAATCGATGAGTGCAAAGGCTGTGAGCTTTGTATTCAGATCTGTCCTAAAAAAGTTTTAGGGTTTTCTAAAACTTTCAATAAGCTTGGTTATCAGTACGTCGTGCTTGAAAAAGACGGCTGTTCGGGCTGTGGAATTTGTTTTTATGCCTGTCCGGAGCCCGGTGCTTTAACTGTAATTAAAGTTACAAAAGGCAATAAAGAAGAAGACGAAGAAGAGTAAAATATTTTGAAACCACAAAAAAATGAAAATTAGGAATCGAATATAGGATTAAAATTTAGAATTACTTAGTATTACACAGAAAAGGGACAAACCTTATGAAAAAAGAACTTATCAAGGGAAATGAGGCAGTTGTAAAGGGGGCCATTCTTGCGGGTTGCACGCACTATTTTGGTTATCCAATCACACCAGCAAGTGAAATTGCGCAGGCCGCGGCTTTGTATATGCCGCTTTTTGGCGGAACATTTGTTCAAGCTGAAAGCGAAGTGGCAGCAATTAATATGGTGTATGGTGCTGCATGTGCCGGGAGACGTGTACTAACCGCTTCAAGCAGTCCAGGTATTAGTTTAAAACAGGAAGGCATAAGTTATCTTGCCGGTGCAGAGTTGCCGGCCGTGATTGCAGATATTGTAAGGGCGGGTCCGGGCCTTGGTAATATTTGGCCCGAGCAAGGGGATTATAACCAGGTTGTAAAAGGTGGCGGACACGGGAATTATAAAAACATTGTTCTTGCACCAAATTCTGCGCAAGAAATGTGCGATCTTACAATGCATGCTTTTGAACTTGCCGATAAATATCGCGGCCCCGTTATGCTTCTTACTGATGGCTACATTGGCCAGATGATGGAGCCTGTGGAGTTTCCTGAAGAAGTTAAAAAAGCACCCTATAAAGATTGGGCGCTTTATGCAGATAAAGCCACAAAAGATAATCTTATTACCTCAATCTATATGAGTACCAAAATTCTTCACGATATGAATAAAAGACTTCAGGACAAATACGCAATTATTGAGCAAAAAGAATGTTTGTTTGAAAATTATTTTACAGATGACGCCGAAGTAATTGTAAGTGCGTATGGCGTTACGAGCCGTATTGTTCAAAGCGCAATTGATGATTTAAGAAAAAGTGGCAGAAAAGTTGGAATGTTAAGACCAAAAACTCTTTTCCCGTTTCCTAAAAAAAGATTTATTGAACTTTGTAAAACCACAAAGGCATTTTTATCGGTTGAGCTTTCAAACGGCCAGATGGTTGATGATATTCGTCTTTCAATAGAACATTCAAGGCCCGTTGAATTTTTTGGAACCTATGGTGGTGAAGTGCTCTCTGTTGATGAAATAAAGCAGGCCATTGAAAACACCTTTAGAAACAAAGTTGGTTAATTAAGGGGCAAAGTTATGAAAACAACAATAATAAAAAAACCAGATGCAATGTATGAAACCTTTACAAGGAAAGTTGGAAAGGATCAGGTAACAACGCACTATTGTCCCGGATGCGGACATGGGCGCGTGCATAAATACATTGCTGAAGCAATGACGGAACTTGGAATAAGCGACCGAGGTGTGTTTATTTCCCCCGTAGGGTGCTCGGTATTTGCATATTACTACATGGATATGGGTAACATTCAGTCGGCGCACGGAAGGGCGCCTGCGGTTGGTACTGGTGTTTCAAGAAGCAGAAAAGACAGCATAGTTATAAGTTACCAGGGCGATGGTGATCTGGCAGCTATTGGAACCGCTGAAATTATTCATGCTGCAAATCGTGGCGAAAATATGACTGTAATTTTTATAAATAATGCCATTTACGGTATGACGGGGGGGCAAATGGCTCCCACAACTTTGGTTGGACAAAAAAGTACAACATCCCCTTATGGGCGCAAGGTTGAGAACGAGGGTCATCCAATCAGGATGGCGGAACTTATGGCACAGCTTGAGGCACCGGTTTTTGTAACCCGCGTTGCGTGCACTGATCAAAAAAATATTATGAAAACCCGTAAAGCCATAAAAAAGGCGTTAAAATATCAAAGCGAACATAAAGGGTTTACGTTTGTTGAGATACTTGCCACTTGTCCCACTAACTGGAAAATGACGCCGGTTGATTCCATTAAATGGCTGCAAGAAAACCTTGAACCGTATTTTAAGCTTGGAGTATTTAAAGATGTTGGCGAAACAAAAAAACCTCTTGAGCGCCCTGAACCCGAGGAAGATCAGGAAAAGATTTTTAAGGCGCTAAATCTTGTGAAAGGAAAAACTGAAAAAGCAAAAGGAAAAGATATTAGTGAGAAAAGACTTAAAATTGCGGGCTTTGGCGGTCAGGGTGTTTTAACGGCAGGAGTGATAATGTCAACTGCTGGAATGAACGAGGGGCTTAATGTTTCATGGCTCCCTTCTTATGGTCCTGAAATGCGTGGAGGAACAGCAAATTGTTCGGTTCTGATTTCTTCAAAAAGAATAGGGTCCCCGCTTGTAACAAAACCCAATGTTCTAATAGCTATGAATGGCCCTTCTCTTGATACTTTTGAAGAAGATGTTGAAAAAGATGGGGTGATTTTAATTAACACTTCCATTATCGATAGAAAAACAAAACGTAATGATGTCAAAGTCATTTATGTTCCTGTCACACAAATAGCGTCGGATCTTGGGTTTAAAAATTCTGCAAACATGGTGGCGATAGGAGCCTATCTGGCGACAGAGGAAATTTTTCCAAAAGAAAGAATACACGAAGTAATAAAAACTTCTCTTAAGAAAAAACAATACGTTGATATAAATATTAAAGCTGTGAATGCTGGTTATGATTTTGTTAAATCAAACTAACAGTGAGTAAAAACAAAAGAGATATAAAGACAATATTAATAACCGGAGCATCATCTGGGTTTGGTCTGATGGTGACCCTAATACTTTTAAAAAAGGGGCACACTGTTATTGCGGGTGTGCGTGGTGGAGAAGGAAGGTTTATAAGTCTGTTTGAAAAAACATCGCGCGAGGGGTTAATGTTGTCAGAAGCAATGGCCGGTGGGCGGCTTTATGTTTTAGATATCCACATGGAGGACCCATCAAGCTTTAGTCTTGCTAAAACAATTTTAATGGAAAAGTTCCAGTTCAAACTTGATGTGCTGATTAACAATGCCGGATACGGCATTATTCATCCAATTGAGATTCAAACACCAGAGCAGATTAGGCATCAATTTGAAGTGAATTATTTTGGTCCAATACAACTTATAAAGACGCTTCTTGATGAGCTTAGAAATGCAAAAGGCAGAATTATAAATGTATCAAGTGTGGTTGGTTTGTGCTCGCTTCCTTTTTATGGAACCTATGCAGCCACAAAACATGCACTTGAAGCCAGCTCAGAAGCTTTAAGCTATGAGCTTAAACCATTTGATGTGGACGTTACTTTGGTTGAGCCTGGTTCTTTTCGTACGGAATTTATTTCAAGCTTTCTTGATAAAAGTCAAGAGCTTGAGCCGACTTACGCGCACCTTTCAGATTTTTATGGCAAAAGAATCACAAATTTAAATACCTTTATACAGGAAAAAAGCAGGTTTGCGGGTAGGCCAAAGCGTGTTGCAAAGTTGATTGTAAGATTATGCTTTAAAAAGAAAGTTAAAATCAGATACCTTATTGGGATGGATGCGTGTTTTATGGCATTCTTGAAGTTAATATTACCAGAAAATACAAGGCATAAATTTATGGATTTTATTTTTCGAAAATTTGCTTTTAAGGAGTAGACTTATGAGTTTCACAATGCGGGTTGTTGGTTTTTTATGTAAGTTTTGTGTGTTTATGGTGCTAGTTTTCAGTACAGTTTCTTGTTCAAAGGAAGGCGCTGATTCTGATAGCAGCACAGAGGATGATTCTTCTAAAACCTCAATGAGTGACGTTATAAATATAAGTCTTGGTGTGCTTGGTGGGGTAGTTGATGAACAGGCTGGCGAGGCTCCAGGTGGCGTTAGCTCATATTTATTAAACACTAAATATTTTGCACGAATAATTAATGATTTTTTTATACCAAACGCTTGGGCATCAGTTTGTGCACAAAGGGCAAACGCGCAGCTTTGTTATGCCGGTAAAAGGTCCATTACTTATGCGGAATGTAAAATTGAGGAAACTGAGCTTAACCTTAATGGTTCAATATTAATGACCTATAGTGATACAGAAAACTGCGATCTGGGGAATGAGGGCGACAGTGTTTTAAGAACATTTATTGAACTAACGCGCACGGCTTCTGACGGCGGTATTGTGGGTATTTCAAGCGATAAACATACCGATTACAGGTACACTGAAATTGGAGGTGGCGCGAAGCTTACAAAAAACACGTCAGGGTGGAGCTTGGATGTTTTAGGTGAGAGGCGCTTTCATGGTAACAAGGTATTTGATGTTTCACTTCGAACCACAGAATCAGTTTTAATTCAAAGAGGGCTATTAAGAAGTGAAAGGGAAATTACAAGTGGCGCGCTTGAGCTTATAAATAATAAATGGGGATATACAGCCACCTTAAGGCCCAAAAATTTAACTTATAGTGGAACCTGTTGTACACCAACAGCTGGAAGTATTAGTTTGAGTTTTGAAGGTAGTGTTGCTGGCAGTGCTGAAATTACTTTTAATACATGTGGAGAGGCTACGTATATTAAAGACGGAAGAAAAGAAAAAATAAAAATTACTGGAGCAAGTTGTATATAAAAAACTGTTTGTCTGTTTTCTTTGAAAAACTGAAAAAATATTTGCATAATGTGCTTATGATACGTTTTAAGGTGTGTGGTTCTGTTCTGGCTTTTGTGTTTCTATCTGCATGTGCAACACAATCGGTTCTTCCAATCAGTCGTTTTGATATTCCGGAAACCCGCGGGCGCGATGAAAACTCTTTTGGCAGGGCCGAAATTCTTGGTGTTCAGGCAAAAAACGACATTGAGCTTGTGTCAAATTTTACAGATAAGCCGCCTGATGTGGAAAGTACAGCTAAAAACACAATGGGATTTGGGCCCTTTATTGGCGGTAATGTGGCTGTAGGTGATAAGTTTGATTTTGGTTTAAGATTACAGATGAATGGTCCGCTTCTTTTGCGTGGTAAGTATCTGCTTTATGGAAAGCCCGAAACTTTAGCCAGGCGGAACAATATTTCAGTTTCATTTATCGGCTCATTTGGACTCATATTAAGTTCATCAAGGTCACAAGTCTCAGGTGGTGAAAACGTTCCTTACGACGAAATGAAGCTTACACATTTTGTTGTAGATTTTGGGCTTGCTGCCGGCTGGCGCTATGCTGATTCGGCTGTTTTGTATTTAAGTTCATATTATTTAATTGGTGCAACTTCCGTTAAAATCAATCAAAGCGACGGAAATAATGTTTCAGGTTTTTCAGATTCACTAAGTGCGTGTCAGTTAGGGGTTTCACTTGGCGGAAAATTTGAGTTTACCGATCTTTTCTTAATGTTAGAGCCCACCTGGTTTAGCCTTAAGTATGCTGGGCTTGAGGAGGCTAAGACAGGTTTTGCTGGCGGACTGCTTTTGGGGTTTAAGTTTTAAGTTTTGTGAATTGTTTTAAAAAACCTATGTTATTAAAAGGTTATTGCTGCTCGTGTGAAGCGCGGCGCATTATATCTGGGTGCTTGTAAGTTTATTATTCGTCTTAAAAATGTTGACTCTCAAAAGTGAGTCTTGTACTCAATGATAGTTCAAACTATATTGTTAGAATAAGTTTGTGGGGACGTAGTTGAGTTTGGTTACAACATCCGCCTGTCACGCGGAAGGTCGAGGGTTCGAGTCCCTTCGTCCCCGCCATAAAAAAAGGGAGCCTCTTGGGCTCCCTTTTTTTATGGCGCAGATGTTTGGGGCGAGAAACATAATTATGGGTTCGACAAAACGTCCAGGAAGGAACGTTTTGGCTGCCACGAAGGTGGCCGGAGTTAGCGGGATGCTAACGGAGCAGTCCCTTCGTCCCCGCCATATTGATGAAATCGAGCTCTTGAGGTCTTATGCCTTTGATAAACAAAGGAAAATTAGTTCAAATTAGTAATAATAAAAGGATGTAATTTTTAAGAAACAACTTTATCTTTTTCTTTTATTATTTTTTTTCTAATAAAAAATGTATCTGCAGATTCTTTTACATATACCCCAGAGGAAAATAGAAAAGGACTCGAAGACCTTTTTTCGCTTTTATGACTCATTTTCGCAATTCTTTTTCATACTTTTCAATTGGAAACGGGAATGGAGGGCAGGGTTCTTCTTTTTCATAGGTGGGGCTATAACACTGACCCTTTTCATTGGTGATAGTTACAAAATCAAGAGATCTTCCATTGCTGAAAAAAGTACCGTGACCTGGGAAAGTATAACGAAAATTCGTTTCATCATTTTTTCTTGGCTGATTGGACAACTTCATCCTATTCGCGATGTATACTTGCTGACCATTTTTTAAGATACGGTCGATTTTCTGTATGAACCCCTCACAATTTTTCTTATCGGGCCTGATGCTTAAGGCCGAAGTCGTAACGGTCTTTTTTTCGTCCAAGATATGAACCATGAATCCGTAGGCTCCAATATCTGGGTCCTCGTCAAGTTCCTCACATTGCAAAATAATTCGGTCTGGAGTTACTAGAAGTTCGGTTAAGAAATCGGTTTCTTTTTTTATTTTAAAAGATGAAGTGGAACATCCTACAAAAACAAACAAACACAATACGCTACTTAACTTTATTTTTAAGTTTGTCATATCGCTCCTTGTAATTTTCCAGGGCCTTTTTCTTAAGATCGGAATTGCTTTTCAACATGCCTTTGTATTCTAAAATGATTTCTTCGTGATTCGGTTCTCTGCCAAGTTTGCTTTTTGCAAGAGACTTTTTCCTGTACAACCAACGAACTCCAAGGGGGATGGCGATCTAGGATCCTTTAAATCTTTTTGACGGATTTTCTTGAAGATGAAGTCTTTGGTTTCACCTTCGGGATCTTGGAGGATCTTAAGAGTCGATTTGGTAATTTGAGCGATTCCAAATAGTTTAGATATATCTTTTGCAGTTATTGTGTCGCTTTTTTGAAATAGTCCTAGCGCTTTCTTTTGTCGTGAATCTAACTGTCTGAGGTTAACATCTATGATGGCGTGGTTAACCGCCTCAATTCTCATGAGGGATTTTGCTATCTGAGGAGTAATTTGAAAATTGGGTTTAAACACAGATCACCTATGCCGTTATAGTGCCGTTAAATCAAGGTTATTAAATGGGGCTTTGATGAATGGAGAATGCGTGACATTTCAAAAATGAAATTTCCCCTGTAAGTTAATACCTGAATTTGACCCAATTTTTACTCACTACATTGCCTTCAAAAGTTTTC